>JBBRJC010000016.1:0-16092 GCA_038220135.1 Bryobacterales bacterium
ATTTAGAAATCGTTGTAATTGATAATGCTTCAACTGACGGCACAGTAGATATTTTGGAGCAGTTCGGGGATCGCGTTCGCATTGCGTATAACGATGAAAATATTGGATTTGCATCGGCACAAAATCAAGCGATTGGTTTGAGTCGCGGGGAATGGGTGCTTACCCTAAATCCGGATGTATTGCTGATGCCAGGTTTCATTCAGGGTATGGTTGACGCAGGTCAGTTGCATCCACGCATCGGTTCGGTTTGCGGTAAGTTGCTGGCGATTCTTTCAAACTTTGAACTCCCCGAAAAGCCCCTAATCGATTCCACCGGCATGTTTTTCACGCCGATGTTGCGCCACCTCGACCGTGGCAGCCAGGAACCGGACGGTGGCCACTTTAACAATTTTGAATACGTGTTTGGCGCGACAGCCGCTGCCGCACTCTACCGCCGTGAGATGATCGACGACATCGCAATTGACGGCGAATTCTTCGATTCCGACTTTTTCGTTTACCGTGAAGATGCCGATGTGGCTTGGCGTGCTCAGCTTTTGGGCTGGCGTTGTTTGTACACACCGCATCCGAAGGGTTACCACGTGCGCAACGTTCTACCGGGCATCCGCCGCGCGCTTCCACCAGAAATCAACATGCATTCAGTGAAGAATCGCTTCCTGATGCGCATCAAAAACATGACCGGTGATTTATATCGCCGCAACTGGTTTTCCATCACTTTGCGTGATTTGGTGGTGCTTGGTGCCTGTTTGGTAGTGGAACAAACGTCGTTGAAGGCGTTCATTAAAGTGGGGCAGAGTTGGAAGGGTGTTTGGGCCAAACGCGAGTGGATCATGGAACGCCGCAAGGTTACAGATGAATACATGGCAAGCTGGTTTCACCCACAGCCTGTTGCAAAACCTGCTCCAAGAGCAACTAATCGCGTGCTGGCCCGTTTGAAAGCCGCCCGCGGTTAACCCCTCCTGCCTTATTGGGGACGTTTCTTGCGTCCCCGAACACACCCGCGACATCCAATCAGTGTGCGTTTTCCGTTATCTTAAATGATGATGTGGAATAAAGTCCGCCCCTCGGTGGATTATTCGGCGTGAGGAAACAAAAATGAATCGTAGATCCTTTCTGGTTTCAAGTAGCATCTTAGCTTTTGGTGGGGTGCGTGTTTTTGCGGCTGCCCAAAAAGTGAAAATCGCCATGTTCGACAAAGCTGGCAAACCAACGGGAGTAACTGAAGTGGAAAAAATCAAGAAATCGGATGCCGAATGGAAGAAGCAACTGGACGCCGAACAGTTTCACGTGACGCGTCAAAAAGGCACCGAGCGCGCCTTTTCCGGCAAGTATGCGGCCAACCACGCCAACGGGACCTATACCTGCATCTGCTGCGCCACCCCCTTGTTCGATTCCCAAACGAAGTTTGAATCGGGAACCGGCTGGCCAAGTTTTTATCAGCCAATCGCCAAGCAAAATGTCGCGGTGGGAACAGACAACTCTTTGGGCATGCAGCGCGATGAAGTGAATTGCGCCCGCTGTGATGCCCACCTGGGGCACGTTTTTAACGACGGACCAAAACCCACTGGTTTGCGTTACTGCATGAACTCGGCTTCGTTGAATTTCACCCCCCGTTCGTAATTGAAGGAAGATCATCATGAAAAAGATATTGGCACTAGCCGCCCTTCTTACCGCGTGCAGCAACGCTGTCACACTGCCCGATCCCGCTGTAAACGTCAAAACCACGGCCAAGGGCAAGCAGCGTGCCGTATTTGCCGGCGGCTGTTTTTGGTGTACTGAAGCTGTTTTCGAACAGCTCAATGGGGTTGAAAAAGTGGTTTCCGGCTATGCTGGCGGCGATAAAGCTTCGGCCCACTACAACTTGGTTGGTGAAGGTAGAACGGAGCATGCTGAAGCGATCGAAATCACGTTCGACCCGGCAAAAATCACTTACGGGCAATTGCTGAAAGTCTTCTTTTCCACAGCCCACGATCCCACAACTTTGAACCGTCAAGGCCCCGATTCCGGGCGGCAATACCGCTCAGCCGTTTTCTATGTAGACGCTGAGCAAAAGCACGTGACAGACGCCTACATCAAGCAACTCACGGATGCCGGTTCGTTCAAGAAGCCGATTGTAACCCAGATTACTGAGTTGAAGATGTTCTACCCGGCTGAAGACTATCATCAGGATTTCGTTAAACTCAATCCGCGCCATGGCTACGTTGTAGTCAACGCGTTGCCGAAAATTGAAAAAACCAGGAAAGAGTTTCCAAACCTGGTTCACAAATAAGCCTTCTATAACCGTGAGGGCAGCTGATCGATTCGCTGCCCTTACAGGTGCTGATCACTAATTTGGGCAGGTCACCTTGTGGCCGTGCAGTTGGCAATTCACCAAAACCTTGCCCACTTTGCTTTTCAGATTCAATTGCAGTTGATCACCGCTGCCAGTCAATTCAACAAACCCGAACTCACTCTTTGCATCACCCGATTTGACGTTGCTGCCAGCGGCCCTTACGCCGTCATCGTACTTATTCACCGTACCGCCAAGCTTGGTGCCACTATCACCGGCTACCAATTGTGGGGGCCACCCGTTGACGAAGCTGAACAGTTCAAACAGGTGGGTGTGTCCTGACAAAATGAACCCAATTTTCTTCATGCCCGCCTGTGTGTAGGCTTCATGCAAAGTCTCGGTAACTGCCGTCGGCCCTGGGGCGCCCCGCTTCAGGCCCCAAAATGGATGGTGCAATAGCATCCAAGCCGGGGTATTGGCAAAAGGCTGCAATTGCTTCCTGTAAATGGCGACTTGCTGCGGATCGGGCTTGCCGCCACCCACCTCTGAGCTATCCAAAACCAGCACCTGAAAATTGCCTAGCTTCGCTAAATAGGGCGCTGAATATTCGTTGCAAGCTGCGGCCATCGGCCGGGGATCCAGATAGTAAAACCAGCCTCGCCAAGCTCGCTTGCACGATTCGTGATTGCCGCGGGCCATCAGCCAGGGCGCTGCCTTCAGCAAATCCTTTGCAGGCTTGAAAAAATCGGCATTCCAGGTTTCCCAGTTATCTCCCCAGGGGCTGCCTTTACAACCACGCTCATTCACTGGACACGATTCCTCCCGATACAGATAATCGCCCACATGCATCACCAACTGTGGCTGTGATTTCGCAGCCATACTGGCGATTTGTGCGAACGGCCAAGCCGACGAATCGTTACAGGCCTGCACACGATCCCCCTTCAAGCGGCAACCAGTATCGCCGATCACCGTAATCTTAGTTGGGTTCTTCACCGGCAGCACCAGGGTTTGCCCGTTCGCCTTGGCCGTTTTCGCAGAAGGTGGAATTACCGCCTCACACGCAAGCTTCAAATTCGCCGGCACCGGAAGGCGAGGCATCATCGGCCGGGGCTTTGCGTTATCGAATTGAATCGATGGGCACTCGTTGGGCCGTTCAACAACCACGCGCGCCACCACCTGTCCGGTTGGGCCTACGGCAACCCATACGGGAGTCAAAGTGCGCGCGTCCATATTAGCAGCAAAAATAGCAGCAGAAAGCAGCACGAGCGAAATCCATTTCAGCATCGCTCCATTCTGGCACGTTGGATTCCAGAGTGGCTTCGGCCAAACAATTTGCCGCCTCTATATTGAGTTCAATTCAACCGATTCCTAACATCTTTTTCATTCAAAATTGCCCGCTGTAAATATGCAAACAAGGGTATTGACATAACTGTCATATTGGTACAAACTGCAATTGACGGCGGCAGTTGATAGCCATCGAGTCCAGTAAGGAGGCCAAAAACAATCGAACCTGACCAGAGAGGGGGCGGTTAGAGCGGCACCTTTTGCCCGGTGAATGCATGCCATTATTGCGAGCATTTCACTGAAGAGATGACAGTGTACCGGATGTGCGCATGAAGTTAGCGCCGGGCTCATTGAAGCCAACAGAGATGGTAACAGTGTCATTCCACCGGCAAGACCCTGCCAGCTCACCGCCCCTTTCTATATACTGATTCAATGCGTTTCCTGTTGTTCCTTGTATCTCTGCTTACAGCAGCCCAAAGTGCCGATCCTGATCGTCAAGCAAACGATCTTCACTCCCTGGCAAAATCCTCGCCACAACTTCCAATCAAACGTTCCGAATTGAAGCCACAACCGGTCTCTCCAGATTGGGCCATGGAAATGGTTTCATCCGTAGCCGTCGCAAACAATGGCATCATCTACGCCTTGCAGCGCGGTGCCAAAACCGACCCCATCATCGCCTTCACGCCTGATGGCAAAGTACTCCGTTCATGGGGCCGCGGATTATTCAAGACCCCGCACAGCATTCGCATCGATCCCAAAGGCAACGTATGGACAGTCGATGCGGAAAGCTCCATGGTCTACAAATTTTCCGCAACTGGCCAGACTCTGCAATCGATCAGCGTTGGCGGTCAACCTGCCGATGCCAAGAGCAACTTCTGCGGCACCACCGACATTGCGTTTGCGCCCAATGGCAATCTCTTTATTTCCGACGGCTATCTGAATGCGCGTATTCTTGAATACTCGGCCCAAGGCAAGCTGCTGCACCAATGGGGAACGCGCGGCACAGGTCCGGGACAATTTCATTTGCCACACGGCATAGCCATTGACGAGAAGGGCATCGTCTATGTCGCCGATCGCGAAAATGGCCGCATACAGCGATTCACTTTGCAGGGCAAATACATCGGCGAATGGACGAATCTGGGTAAAACATTTTCATTGAAGAGTGCTTTGGGGGCATTGTGGATCGGCACCCAACCGCGCACTCAACCCAACGGCGCTCCCGGTTGGCTGATGAAAATTGATCGCAATACAGGTGCAGTACTTGGCTTGGTGAATTCAACAGGGCATCATTCAGTTGAGGTAAATAGCAAAGGCGAATTATTCACCGGCACGCGGCCTGACAAGGTGCTCTGGTTCCGGTAGAATCTTAGGGCCATGGATACCACATATGGAAAGGCCGTTGCCTACGCCATCCCCGTTTTCTTCGTCCTGATCATTCTTGAAATAGTTGCGGACCGATGGAAGGGCACTCGCTACTATCACCCGGCCGATGCTATCAACAGCTTGAGTTGCGGCATCATCTCCACCGGTATGCGCGTTTTCACAGGCTTTCTTGGTGCTTATTTCTATGACCTGGTTTTCAGAACCCTTGCACCTGTTCGTCTCCCCGATCATTGGGCGACATTCTTGTTCGCCTTCATCTTCTACGATTTTTGCTACTACTGGAACCATCGGCTTGGACACACCATGGGCTTGTTTTGGGCCAGCCATGTGGTGCACCACCAAAGCGAAGAATTCAACCTGACCACCGCTCTTCGCCAACCCGGCACCGGCACATTCACCGGTTGGATTTTCTATATTCCACTGGCCCTATGCGGCATTCCACTTGAGATTTTCGTGCTGGCCGGCGTAGCGCAACTGTTCTACCAGTTCTGGCCGCACACCCAATTTATTCCCAAAATGGGCATCTTCGACCGGCTGGTGCAAACACCTTCAAACCACCGCGTTCATCATGCGCAAAACGACATCTATCTGGATAAGAACTACGTCGGCGTATTCATGATCTGGGATCACATGTTTGGAACTTATCAGGATGAGTTGGATTCCGAACCCTGCATCTACGGCATTCGCGGACAGCTTAAGAGTTGGAACCCGTTGTGGGCCAATCTGCACTACTACGTCGCCATGGCACAAGACAGTTGGCATGCAGCAAATTGGATGGACAAGGTTCGTGTTTGGTTCGCGCATCCTGGTTGGCGTCCGGCGGATGTTGCCGCGCGATTTCCCAAGAAGCCGTATGATCCTCATCGCGATTTCGTGAAGTACGATCCACCCCGCAACACGGCACTCAGTATCTACTGCCTGGTGCAATTTGCGGTAATCATTGCAGCCAACAGCCACTGGCTTTCCTTGATACCCAAGCAAGGCACCGGGACAAATCTGCTCTACTTCGCTTTCATTGGCGTGAGTCTGGTGTGCCTCGGCGGATTGCTGGAAGCTCGCCGGACGTTCTTTTATTTTGAAGCCGCCAGAATCGCACTGATGGCTATTGTGATCTTTACAAACAGCAATTGGTCCGGCCGGCTAGTTTGAAAACGTCGTGTTTGGTTCTCTCATGCCGGTTGACGGATGTAACCGCGCGACAGCAGCACAACACCGCACCCAGTATTTCCTGTTAGGTTCAATTTTGCAGTTATCATTGCAGCCAAAAGCCGATTGCCTTTCATCACTACCAAAGCAAAGTGCCAGCTCAAATCTGGTCCGGCCAGTTAGCTTGAAGACGTCGTGTTTGGTTCGCCCATCCCGGTGGCGGATGTAGCCGCGCGACTGCGGCGCAACATCCCCACAGCATCTACTGCCATGTGCAATTTGCAGTTATCATTGCAGCCAACAGCAACTGCCTTTCATCAATACAAAGCAGGGCGCAAACACAAATCTCCAACTGCATCGACGGGCGGCTGGAGGCGCGCTGATTGCCATTGTGATCTTTACCAGTGACAGTTGGTCCGGCCAATTAGCTTGACCCGGAAAGGGTAAGGCTTTTTCGCACTAACCAAGCGGGACGGCTGTTCGATAGAATATTAGAGAGATTCGAAACTGGTTCGGCGTCAACGCATCCTTCCAGCAACATCCCTCAATCCATTCATATGAAGCCTTCACAAACTCCTAATAATCCTTGTTTTTCTTCCGGGCCTTGTGCCAAACGGCCAGGTTGGTCGCTTGATGCCCTGAAAGGTGCCGCTGTTGGGCGCTCACATCGCGCCAAGATCGGTAAGAGCAAGCTCGCTGAAGTGATCACGCGCAGCAAGAAAGTTCTGGGCATGCCTGCCGACTATATCCTCGCCATTGTTCCCGCTTCCGATACCGGAGCCATTGAACTGGCAATGTGGGCAATGCTTGGCGAACGGGGCGTGGATGTTCTTTCGTGGGAAAGCTTTGGCAGCGGTTGGGCCGCAGATTGCAAAAATCAATTGAAGCTGAAAGATTTCCGCTCCATCAAAGCAGATTACGGCAAACTGCCCGATCTGAACCAGATGGATTGGTCACGCGATGTCGTGTTTACCTGGAACGGCACTACTTCCGGCGTACGTGTTCCCAACGGCGATTGGATTCCTGCCGACCGCGAAGGCCTGGCCATTTGCGATGCCACCTCCGCAGTGTTCGCGATGCAAATGCCGTGGGATAAGTTGGACGTTGTAACTTGGTCCTGGCAAAAAGTTTTGGGCGGCGAAGGTGCTCATGGCATGATCGCGCTAAGCCCGCGTGCAGTAAAGCGCCTGGAAACATTCACGCCGGATCGCCCGCTGCCTAAGATTTTCCAGTTGAGCAAAGCCGGTAAAGTCACGCTTGGAATTTTCGAGGGCGAGACAATCAATACCCCTTCCATGCTCTGCGTAGAAGATGCGCTGGACGGCTTGAATTGGGCCGAGTTGATCGGTGGCCTTGATGCATTGGTTGCCCGTTCCACTGCAAATTTGAAAGCGATGGAAGACTGGGTGGCGCAATCGTCATGGGCCGGGTTCCTGGCAGAAGATGCGGCAATCCGTTCCAGCACTTCCATCTGCTTGAAGATTGTTGATCCAGCTTATGCAGCATTGTCCGCCGATGATCAGGCCAAGCATGCAAAGACGCTGGTTTCTTTGCTGGATAAAGAGGGCGCGGCATATGATATCGGTGCCTATCGCGATGCTCCTGTGGGATTGCGTATTTGGGGCGGCGCAACTGTTGAAACCGCCGACATCCAGGCACTGACGGCGTGGCTTGATTGGGCTTACGGCGAAGTGAAAGCGAGCTTTTAGTTTTTCGGCTCTGTGAAAAGGCGCTGCGGATTTCAATCTGCGGCGCTTTTTTGTTTTTAAAGGCAATCTCAGCGTATAATCGGCTTCATGCATCGACGGTCTTTCCTTACCGCACTCGGAGCCACGCCGCTCCTCGCGCAATCGGCACCGCGCCCTACTACCACCGTTCTTTTTGGCGACCGCGTCACTCCGTTAACTAACGCCCTCACTGACACAAGCGGCCTGTGGGTGACAAAAGCTGACCTCAAACGCATCAACGGCTTTGAGTTGAAACCGCAAGGTGCCTGCCTGGACGAGCTTTGCATCCCCGTTCCCAAAACCTTCGTCCGTGGAAATCGCTTTCACCTAAGTGCATTCGCGAAGAAATTGGGCCAGGCCGAAGTGAACGACCCCACAACCAGCGCCTGGAGTTACGGTGAAATTCCTGTTGTCCGTGGGCGCGATTTTGGTCAGGGCATTGCCCCCGATTTCACCTTGCCCGATCGCGAGGGCAAGCCCGTCAAGCTCTCTCAATTTCGCGGCAAGAAGGTGCTGCTGTTAACCTGGGCCTCCTGGTGAGGATGCGCACTTGATCTGCCAGGCTGGCAGAAAATTTACGACGAACTGAAGGGGCAGAATTTTCAAATTGTGGCCGCCGCGCAGGATACCGGCGGTGAAGCCGCAGCCGGTAAGTTTTATGCCGCCGCTAAAGCAACTTACGCAACCTTGATCGACACGCAGCATCTGGTGAGTTCTCTCTACGGAATGGTGAATGTACCAACCGGCGTGTGGATTGATGAGCAAGGCCGCATGGTTCGGCCACTGGAAACCGCTTACACAATGAATCGCACGATGTCGCTTGGCGGAAAAACCACCACAATCCAGGGCGAGCCTTATGTGGCTGGTCTTCGTGATTGGGTCGCCAAAGGTGCTGCCAGCAGCTTTGCGATGAAGCCGGATGAGCTGACCGCCGCCCTAAAACCACGCACCCCGCAAGAAATGGAAGCCGATGCCAGTTTCCGTTTGGCCGTATGGCTTCACAACGAAGGCGAAAACGAACAGGCTGGGCAGTTCTTTCAGCGAGCGCAGAAGCTAAACCCGGATTCGTGGAATTACCACCGCCAGGAATGGTCGTTTACGCCGAAGGAAGCTGGGGCGAAGTGGCTGAAGAAATACCAGGCAAGCGACAAACCCTATTACGACTGGATGAAGCCCACGGCCAAGCAACCCTAACGCGCAAAAATGGGCGGGCCACACATTCGTGCAACCCGCCCATTGCTTACGCAGCTTTGTTGCCGCGCTCGCCCAAGTACTTCATCAGCGTTGCAGCCAGCCCTTCCAACCCGCCGCCCTGGCCACCGGTCACCAGAATTTGCGGCACAATCGGAACACCGCTTTTCGCCAGTGCATCCACAACGTTCACAAACGCCGTAGCATTTGCACCGAACGCCTTCACCTGCGCGTCGTACGCCTCAGCCTTCGCCAAGCCAATCGCCTTCACTTCGGCACCTTTAGCCTGGCCGGTTTGCCCAATATAGAAGGCTTCACCATCAGCTTCCGCCTTGCGCGCCGTCGAATTGTTCGTCTTAATATTGACGCCCACCTTCGACTTCGCCAGTTCAGCCTGCATATCCGCCGTACCGCGAGCCTGCTCGGTTTCAATGCGCTGCAACTGCGCCTGCTTCTGTTGCTCAAACGTCGCAATTTCCTGCTTTGCGATTTCGCGCTCGGTCAACACCTTCACCAGATCGGCTGGTAGAATTACATCCTGCACATATACGCCCAGGGTTTCCACGTTATAGGTTTCCAGTTGCTTGCGAATAAGCTCAAACGCCTGCCGCTGTACATCCTGACGCGTCTCAATAAAGTTCACCGCCGGCATGCTTTGCAACGTGTCACGGAAGTGGTTGCCCACCGCAGCCTGCAAAACTTCATTCACAAGATTACCCATCGTGCCAACGGTTGAAATCACCCGCGGCGCACGCGTGTCGGGCACATGAATCTGCACCTGCAAATCCAGGCGGAACACAAAGCCTTCGGTACTCTTTGCCACAATCTGCTCCAACTTGGCATCCAGGTTATGGGCGGTTGAAACACGATCAGACCAATTCAATGTCAGGATTGAAGTTGGCATCAACTCAGCCTTATAAACATAAGGGTTGATGGCATACTTGCCCGTGCGCAGCGGTTCCTGCCAAATGCCTCGATGGCCGGGCCGAACCAGGCTTCCAAACTTGAAGCTTTCGCCTGATGTATCGTTCGGCGTCAGCCCGACGTAAGCCTTCATCACCGCCACTTGGCCTTGTTCAACAACCAGCATGGGGACACGCTCAACACGCACCAGGAACGGGTTCAACGTATAGGCACCATAAAGCAACGGGTCATGCTGTAAACCAATACGCCCGCCCGCATCAAGGAACGCCTGGAAGTTCTGATAGTTGTTGTGCACTTCATTCTTGTTGCCAAGAATGGCGTCAATCAGTTGCGCATCCGTCGCACCACCAGCTTCCATCTGCGTGATATCGTCAAACTGCCCGATACGAGTAGCGATGTCTCCGGAATCAAGCGGATTGCCCTCTAGAGTGGTGATAATACCCACGGAATCGACCTTATCTTCCGCACGGCGGCGAATATGGACAACTTCCAAATCATGCGCATCCAAACCAAACATTTCCGGCGTTAATGTGCCGCGATGGTGCGCCAAATCAGGTGATATCGGCACCCCGTACACACGGTCACGAGTGATCACAAGAAAGGCCACAGGATGCAATGGCAGCGTTGTGCCAGGGCCCAATACTGGACGCTGCACGCCCTTTTGTCCACCGTTCTTGATGAAGGTTGAGAGGTCGGTAAACTGACCGAACTCGGTTTTGTAGATGGCACTTTTCGCACCATTCGGCAAAGGTGAGCCGACTTGGGCGATAGCGACGCCAATTTGCCCAGCCGGGATCTGCACCCATGGATGACGTTCCACGGCATACAGGATCCAAAACTTAAACCGCAAACCAGGCGATAGCAATTCTGCCTGATAGCCAGGTTCACTGTTGAAGGCGATGGGGTTGTCTTCTTTGAGTTGTTTCGCCGAGAACCGGCGCGTTACAAGGCCAACTTCTGTTGGCCCAATCCGATGCAGGGAAGGCAAGATTAAAATCGCTGCTAGCGATACCATCCCTACGATAAGCAGTGTATAAAGTAACATACCGCCCTCCAAGAGGAGGACCAAACTGACGGTCTCGAATAACTTCTAACTGCGATGACCGTTCCACTAGATGTTACGTAGATCAATTTGGGTTCGTTCAATATATCGACTTTTTCCTTTTATTTTAACGATGACTGGGAAAAAAGCGTAGCTGGCACAGCTATTAAATAGGTAGGGACATTACCGCCTCACCGCTGTAACACCGGTTGCAGCAACTCCTGAAGTCCACTATTTTGTAGATCCCCGGCATTGTCTTGCTTACTGGCAATCGCTTTTGCCGGTTCCATCTCCTGATATCCAAAGAAGTGACGCCGCTTGATGATCGCTGCAATCTCAGGTGGCACCATTTCCTCCCAGGACGAATCGCCTTCCTTGATCCGCTCCAGCACGTCTCTAGAGAAAATGTGCAAAACGCTGGCATCGAAATTTGCCAACTGCTTGATCTTGCCGCCGTCAATCATGTGCCGGTAAAGATCAACCATTCCCTTGGGCATCTCCAGGTTTTCGACAGTGATTAGCTTGCCGTTTTCGTCAACAAGCGGGTACACATAAATTCGAAGGTTCTTTGTGAATAGTTTTCCGAACGCTTCCAGAATGCCGCCCTCGAGCCCGGTATAGTACTGGTCGGTAAACAGTTCCAGCAGACTGCCGGCCCCCATCGTTACCGCAATTGGTTCGCTTGTATACCTGGCAAGATAAGCCGCCAAGCGATAGTATTCAAAGAAGTCAGAGATAAGCACAGTCTTGCCCGCAGCGGCAAGCACGTCTGCCCGTGCCAGAAAATCTCGCAAATCGAGTTTTCCCGTAACAAGCAGGCTACGCATCGTAATCTCCATCAATTCCACAATTTGCCCGGATTTCACCTCTGGCTCCAAGGCAAAGCTCGCCGACGCGCTATTGATCATGTCGATGTTCACTTTGGTGACAGGACGAAATCTGCCGCGTTCCACGATGATTGGGCGCTTGCGCAAAACCTCAGACGGCTGCAGCACTTCCCCACATGGCCCAAACATCGCCGCGCCCGTGTAGCCGAGTTGCACCAGTTTCAGACTCATCACCCGGTTATCCACGTGCCGGAATTCGATGCCCGAAAACTCCACCATGTCGATCTCAACGCGCCCCGTGCCCAGGTTATCCAGCAACGATTCCAACAGCAATTCAGGCTTATAGTGATGGAAAAACGCCCCATAAAGTAGATTGACCCCGACGATGCCCAACGCCTCCTGCTGCAGCGTATTTTCGTGTTCCAGCATTCTGACGTGAATGATGATTTGACTATCGTCATCCCTGACGTGAGATTGGTATTTCACGCCCATCCAGCCATGACACTCGTTGGTGCCTTGAAAATTTAGGGCAGATACAGTGTCGGCAAAGGCGAAAAAGGCTGTAGTATCACCGCGCTGCGGCCGCAACCGTTCCAGGTTTAGGCCGTGTTCGTAATCAAGCATGCTTTGCAAGCGTTCGCGGGAAACGTAGCGTTTGCACCTGCCATAGATCGCGTCGCTGACAGCCATGTCATAGGCAGACATAGACTTAGAAATCGTTCCAGCAGCCGCCCCTACTTTAAAAAACCACCGCGCAACTTCCTGCCCGGCACCAATTTCGGCGAAAGTACCGTAGCGAACCGGGTCCAGATTAATCTGAAGTGCTTTCTGGTGCGTGTTGAGAATCGGCCGCTCGCCGTTGTGCAAGGATGCAGCTATCGCATTCGACATGCTTTTCTTATCGATCAGGCGGGCTGGAACTTTAACTCAAGACGTTGCTGGCAAAACCTGGTACACCGTTTGGGTAATTTGTTAGGACAACGCAACATTTTTCCCGGGGTGCGATAATTGACGCAAACCGCGCTTAACCACGCCCAGCCGCCAAGCGAGCAGTTGCGGCACCAATGCCGGTACTACCGCCTGCGTTTACAACGACTTGCACCTAAACCGCCTTGGTGATATCGCGGTGGACAATTTTCACGTTATAGCCGGCTTTGATCAAGTGCTTTGCAATATCTTCGGCCATCATAACCGAACGGTGGTGCCCGCCGGTGCAACCGAAGGAGATAGTCAGGTAACTCTTACCCTCTTCAATATAGTGTGGAAGCAGATAGGTCAGCAGATCAGAAATGCGATTGATAAACTCGCCGGTTTGCGCGAAAGAACGAATGAACTTCGCTACCTTCGGATTCTTCCCCGTCAATTGCTTATATTCCGGAATGTAGTTCGGATTCGGCAGAAACCGCACGTCGAACATCAGATCGGTATCTACCGGCACCCCATGGCGGTAACCAAAACTGGTGATGTAGATAAGAATCGGCTGATCGCTGCCAATCCCCCCACGCAATTTGTCCTGTATCCATGCCCGCAAATCGTGAACATTAAATTTCGAAGTGTTAACGATGATATCAGCCAATTCGCGAATGAGGGTAAGTTCTTTACGCTCTTTGCGGACACTTTGCGCAACCGTATCATCGCCATCGCCCAATGGGTGCGGCCTGCGAGTTTCGCTGAAGCGCCGAACAATCGTGGCGTCGTCTGCTTCAAGAAAAATAAGCCTGGTTGGAATCTTCTTCCGCAGCTTTTCATAAAGCGCCGGAAAGCGTTCCAAGGCCGCGCCCTCGCGGATATCCACCACGAGGGCAGCGGCTCGAATCTGCGGAGAGCTCTGCGTTAATTCTGCAAATTTATCCACCAAATCGATGGGTAAATTGTCCACGGAATAGTATCCCAAATCTTCCAGAGTCTTGAGTACAGTTCCTTTTCCGGAGCCACTCAAGCCGGTGATAATGACTAATTCGGGACTATGGGCGATTGCAGAATCAGCAGCAGTTTTCATTTATTCCAATTCAATCATGTCGAAGTTTCCGTCTAAACGGCGCACCACGATCGCTGTTTTATCGGTATCCACATCGCGGAAAACCAGATAGCTTTGTTTATTGTTAATCGTCAGAACCGCTTCGTCAACTGTCATCGGCTTACGGCCAGCTTTCGGTGTAACACGATGAATCCTGATTACGTTCTCGTCTGCGGGTGGAAGCACCTCAGCCTTTTCGCCTTTCTCGACGCCGTTGCGCTTGGAATCACGCCATTTGCTTTCCGATTTGATGATCTGTTTCTCCAGCTTGTCGATGGCCGATGCCAATGCTGTGAAGTCATCTTTGGCTGTAGCTTTTCCGGCAAAGGCATGATGATGGTGGTTCACTGTAATTTCCGCTTTGCGTTCTTTGCGCACAGCGGTCAAAATTACGTGGCCCTCCTTTTCGCCTTTCTTGTCGAGCATCTTTCCGATTCTCGTTAGGCGCGCCTGGATCTGCTTCTCTTTGGTCGGGGTTAGTCCGGAGGGGACTCCGGTGTAGTGAACTCGCATATTCTCTCTATCGGACGAACTTGGTTACGATTTGGCTCTTCGTTGGTGCGTCGAGGGGATTTTTAAGTCCTCCCGGTATTTGGCAACCGTTCTACGGGTTACCGCAATACCCTCGGCTTGCAGCTTTTGGGTAATCTGGTCGTCGGTGAGGGGATGTGCCGAATCCTCCTCATCGATCATTTTCTTCACCATGCGCTTGACCAGCAATAAGGGAGTGTTGGCTCCGGTGGCTCCCTGCACGCCTTCGGAAAAGAAGTACCGCAGTTCAAAAACGCCCTGCGGAGTGTGAGCATATTTGCTGGCAACGGCGCGACTGACCGTGGATGGGTGTACGCCGATCTCTTCAGCCACATCCTTAATCATCATCGGCAGCAGAAAATCGATCCCCCGTTCGAGGAAATCGCCCTGGCGGCGTACCACGGACTGGCAAACTTTTTGGATGGTCTGTTTACGCTGCTCAATGTTTTTCATCAACATCGAAGCGCTGGCAAAACGTTCCTTGATATAGTTCCGAACGTCCTTGTTCGGTTCCTGTTCCTTATCCAGCATCTTGATATAGCTGCGGTTGATGTGGATGTTAGGAATGTCATCATCATTCAATTCAATGATGTAATCGTCGCCATCTTTGGAAATAAAAACGTCAGGCTCAACCACGCGCGCGCCAGACGCCGAGTAACGCGTGCCTGGATACGGATCCAAATGACGAATTACGGCAAGGGCGATCTGTACATGTTCCTGCGGACGGCCCAAAGTACGGGCAATTTGCGGAAACTGGCGCGCTTCAATCAGCTTCATGTGCTGGTCGATAATTTGCCAGGCCACGCCACCCTGTGCGTTTCGTGCAGTAAGTTGTAACAGCAGGCATTCGCGCAGATCTCGCGCGGCGACTCCCGATGGGTCAAGCGATTGTACTGTCAAAAGTGCCTGTCCGAGATCAGCCAGTGTGTGATTTCCGAATGTTGCCAGCTCTTCCAGGGGCACGGTCAAATAACCGTTGTCGTCCAAATTACCGACGATACTTTCGGTGGCGTCGCGCACACTTTCCGGCAAAACAAGCAGGCTCAGTTGTTGGCCCAGGTGATCGGGCAAGGTGACAGGCGCCGAGGCGAATGTTTCCCACGAAGGCTTTTCGCTCGATTCGCCTGCGGGGCTCTTGAAGCCCGGATCCAGATATTCCTTGAAATAGTCTTCAAAGTCGATCGCTTCAAACGGGTCTGTGACTGGCTTTTCAATGGGGTCGGCAGGAATTTCACCAGCAGCTTCGATAATCGGAATATCGGGTTCGCCGGATGAATACGTGTCGAAGTCGGAATCGTCGGCCGAACTGGCACCGGCGGCTTCCAGAATTGCTTGATCTGCGGGCGAAGTAATTCGCTCTGTTTCGAGAAAAGCCTGCACCTCTTCAGGAGTCAGCTCTTCCCCGGCATCGAGGTTTTCCTCAAGCACGGGATTGGCAGAAATCTCCTGCGTGATCATGTCCTTAAGCTCAAGACGATTGAGCTGCAGAACCGTCACCATCTGGACGAGTCCAGGCGTGAGGATTTGCTTCTGCGAGACCTTAAGTTGAAGCCTTTGCGAAAGCATTACGTTTCAATTTTACATCACGGTGATAGGGATAAGGGTCAAACATTCGTAAAGTGCTTTTTCAGAGTAGGATTGATTTCATACCATCTATGCTTCGAATCCTACTAATGCTTATTTGCGTGACCGCTTTTGCGCAGGATACCCGCGTCATTTTGCTGGGCACAGGCACTCCGAATCCAGAACCTGCG
>JBBRJC010000017.1:0-15919 GCA_038220135.1 Bryobacterales bacterium
CAAGATCGTCAACAAGCACACTGTGAAATTCGGGACTGACTTGCGCTCGCAACGGGAAAGCTCCAACAGCTACGGCAACTCCTCCGGTGCATACACCTTCAATCAAAACTGGACTCGTGGCCCATTGGACAATTCGCCAACAGCACCCATCGGCCAGGACATGGCCTCGTTCCTGCTGGGCATGCCCGCAGGCGGCAGCTTCGACGTGAATGCCACCCGCACCCAGAGTGCAAAATACGTCGCTCTGTTTGTGCAGGATGATTTCCGCATGAAGAGCAATCTGACCTTCAACATCGGCCTGCGTTATGAAAAAGAAACCGGCACCATTGAGCGCTGGAATCGGACAGTGCGTGGCTTCGATCCGACAGCGAAATTGTCTATCACAGACGCAGCCAAAGCCAATTACAATGCCGCCCCAATCGCTTTGCTGCCTGCTGCTCAGTTCAATCCAGTTGGCGGCCTGCTGTTTGCAGATGGCAGTAACCGCACAGTTTACAGCCCTCCAGGTAACGCCTTCAGCCCTCGCTTTGGCTTCTCCTGGTCGCCCAATGTTCTAGGTGCGAAAACCGTAATCCGCGGCGGTTACGGTATATTCTATAGCACCTTCGGCACCACCGGTATCCAACAACCAGGCTTCAGCCAAACCACGCAGTTGGTGGCCACGCTAGACAACTTCCTTACACCGGCCGCCACTTTCGCCAACCCATTCCCCAACGGCATTCTGCGCCCCATCGGCAGCAGCAGCGGCGTCAATACATTCCTCGGCCAAACCGTGGCTTTTGCTACGCCCAATCCCAAGCAGCCAATCACCCACCGCTGGAATTTAAACATTCAGCGCGAACTGGCAAAGAACCTGTTGATGGAACTTGGCTACATGGGTTCACACGTAACCGGCCTCGGTGTTGATCGCGCCTTGAACTATGTGCCTGAGCAGTATCTGTCAACATCACCAACACGTGATCAGGCCACAATTGACCGTTTGACGGCCCTTGTGCCCAACCCGCTGCGCAACCTCATCCCAGGCACCGGCTTGAATGGAACAACTGTCAGCACTGAAACACTTCTACGCAAGTATCCACAGTTTTCCGGTGATGGCGGCGTCACCCAAGGCGGACAAAGCCTCGGTTATTCCAACTTTCACATGTTCCAGGTGCGTCTTGATAAGCGCTTCAACAACGGGCTGCAATTTCTAACCAACTTCCAATTCTCGAAATTCATGGAAGCCACCAACCGCTTATACAGCGCCTCCGATGCTCTCCAGTATCGCGTGGCAGGTGAAGACCGTCCCTTCCGTTTTGTTTTCTCCGGCAACTACGAACTTCCGTTCGGCAAAGGCAAGCGCTTCATGGGCAACATCGGCCCCTGGAGCAACCGGTTAGTTGGTGGATGGCAGATGGCTGGCATTCTCAACATGCAGTCGGGTGGCCCGATCGACTTTGGCAACCTGCTCTACTACGGCGGCGATCTGCAATGGGATGCCCGCAATTTGCAGCGTGTGTTTGATACCACCCGCTTTGAAAAAAGCCCCCTTCTGCAACTGGACCGCAACCGCCGCACGTTCCCACAAGCCTTCCCGGCCTACCGTGGCGACAAGATCAGCAACATTGATCTTTCGGTAATCAAGACGGTAGCAATCGTTGAAAAGGTAAATCTGCAAATTCGCGGAGAAGCATTCAACCTCTTCAATCATGCGATTTTCAATGGACCAGACATTGGTGCAACCAGTTCCAACTTTGGCCGCATCACATCACAATCCAATTTGCCTCGCACAATTCAGGTAGCATTGCGGATTTCGTTCTAACAGCAACGTTGATCATTCACAGTAGCTTGCTTCTCACAGCAAGCTACTGTGACATGATTCGGCAACAAAACGGCCTGTCCCTTAAAATTCAACCCTTAACACCAGTTGCCCGGTACGTGGAGTAGGCAGTGACGAATTCACACTATTCGACGCAATCGCGTTGTAATTCAGGAACCCAAATCCACCAGTGCCGTCAAGGGTTCGCATTCGCCGCGCAAATAGACGCGCGCACTTGACGGCTCCGCGCTGTTCTGAAGGCCAACCTGAGATAAGGGAATGGGGCATGTGCAAATCGGCCATTGTAGGGCATTTCTACTTTGCCGCGCCAAACAAATGGAAACTTCTGCACGCAAAACAAGGGAATGATATACTTTTGCAGCGGTTTTCCACCCAGAGGTGGCATTTGCAAGACTTTATATTACTTCGTATCCTATTTCTCGCCCTGCTCGCAGGAACTGCGTATTTACTACGCCCGTTCGATTTGACCTCACTATACGCAGGCCTTGTTGGCCTCGGCGCTGGCCTGGTTATTATCTTCTTTGAAATTCGCGTTCGCGCGGTGTCCGTGCAACGTGTTCTTGGTGGCGCACTCGGCTGTCTGATGGCAATATGCGGCGCTTTTGTTGCGTCTCTTATACTGCAGCAGGCCCTGCCCGGCAACCGCGAAACCGTGGGCTTCGTCGAAATCGCTCTGCTTCTTTTCATGGGCTACGTTGGTCTCGCCCTCGGTTCCAGCAAAGGAGAGCAGTTCACCATTTCCGCCTTTAGTGGTGCAGTCGGTGCTTCGCGCGAAGGTTCGCAAACTTTCAAAATTCTTGATACCAGCGCCATCATCGACGGACGTATTTCCGACCTCGCTGAAACCGGTTTCCTCGAAGGCACGCTAATCATTCCGCAATTTGTTTTGCGCGAATTGCAGCTGGTTGCAGACTCTGCCGATTCCCTGAAACGCAATCGCGGTCGCCGAGGCCTCGACATTTTGCAGAAAGTGCAGAAGATGCCGCAACTGAAAGTGCAAATTGTGGATCAGGATTTTCCAGCCGTAAAGGAAGTGGATTTGAAGCTGATTGAGCTGGCGAAAATGCTCACCTCGAAAATTGTCACCACCGATTTCAATCTCAATAAAGTGGCACAATTGCATGGCGTTCCCGTCTTGAACATCAATGAACTGGCCAACGCATTGAAGCCCGTTGTACTGCCCGGCGAATTCATGCGCGTCTTCATTCTTAAGGAAGGCAAAGAATACGGCCAGGGCGTGGCCTACCTTGATGACGGCACAATGGTGGTGGTAGACAATGCCCGCAAAATGCTTTCCAAAACCATCGAAATTACAGTCACCAGCGTGCTCCAAACAACCGCCGGAAAAATGATCTTCGGCAAGTTCGATGACCGCATGCATGCCGTGATTGAGAACAAACATCAGATGGTAGAAAAGCCAATGGTGCAGCAGGCTGGTGCAGCCGCCAGTCCAGCCGCAGGCTGATACCGCTACAATGGAACGTACTGAGTCGAATAGACGCGAATGAAAGTCGCCGTAATCCTTCCCGCCGCGGGTCTAGGCACCCGCATGACGAAAAGCCAACCGGAAAAGGTGAGCTCAATGCGCAAGCAGTTTCTTGTGCTCGATGGCTCTCCGATTCTGTTGCATACTATTCGTAAATTTTCCCGCTCCGAGCTTGTCTCAGAGATCGTCGTAGCCCTGCGTGGCGACGACATCGCCTGGGTTCAGGACCTGCTGGATAAAGAGCATTTAGAAAAGCCGGTGCGCCTTGTCGTCGGTGGCGATTCCCGCCAGTCTTCGGTGGAGAACGCCCTGGCTACGCTCGATGCCGATACCGATCTGGTTGCTGTTCACGATGCCGTGCGCCCATTTGTGGACCTCGCCCAAATTGAACACGTAATCCGCGAAGCTGCCGAATTCGGCGCAGCAATCCTCGGCATCGTTCCCGTTGACACCGTTAAGCAGGTGCATCGTTACGTAATTCGTGAAACCATCCCACGCGACAAACTGGTGCTCGCACAAACGCCACAAGTGTTTCGCTTCAGCCTCCTGAAGGAAGCCTATCTGCGCGCGGCCGATGATCATTTTGCCGGCACCGACGAATCCAGCTTAGTCGAACGTTTGGAGCGTGTGGAAGTACGAGTAGTTGCCGGGTCAGACCGCAACATCAAGATCACCAAACCGGGCGACTTGGATCTGGCAAAATTGTTCCTCGATCAGGAAAAGGCCGCAACCCAGGGATGAGCGACCTGCGCATTGGCCTCGGCTGGGATAACCATCGTATTAAGGAAGGCCGTCCTTTGGTATTGGGTGGCGTTCAGGTGCCTTGCGAATTTGGGCTCGATGGCCACTCCGATGCCGACATTCTGCTGCACGCCGTCACCGATGCTGTTTTAGGAGCCCTCGCTTTGGGCGATATCGGCATGCATTTCCCCGATACCGACCCGCAATGGAAAGGCGCCGCAAGCAACCGGTTTCTGCAGCATGCCGTGAAACTGGCGTCCGATCGTGGCTACGCGATCGTGAACGTCGATACCACCATCATTCTGCAACGCCCCAAGCTGGGCGAGTATCGAGTGAAGATCCGCGAGTCCCTGGCATCTATCCTCGACATGCCTCTCGATTGCGTGTCCGTGAAGTTCAAAACAGCGGAAAAAGTGGGTCCGGTTGGCGAAGGATTGTCAGCCGAGGCTCAAGCCGCAATTTTATTAAGAAAAAAATAGTTCGGATGGTTGCAAAATGCGTTATTAATGGTAGTAGCGATTATGCCGTCTTCAAAACATCTATTCCTGCTCTCTGCCGCTTTCCTGTTTGCCTCAACCGCACAGGCGCAATATAACTATTCCAAAGATATTTCCAAGATCTTTCAGGCAAAGTGCCAGCAATGCCATAGAGAAGGCGACATTGCACCTTTCGCCCTCGACTCCTATACCGCAGCCTCGGACTGGGCGGACGACATTAAATCCGCCGTGTCAGAAAAACGGATGCCACCATGGAAGCCCATTTCCGGGTTCAATTCCTTTCGCGACGCTTACGGGTTAAGCGACGAAGAGCGATCCATGATCATTAATTGGGTCGATGCGGGAAAGCCCGAAGGTGACCCGGCCGATCTGCCTGAGCCCCTTCCTAATACCGGCGAGTGGGGCCTCGGTGAACCCGATCTGATCATGCAGATGCCCGTAAATTTTGAGGTTCCGGCGCGCAAAGATACCTATCGCTGCTTTGTAATTCCAACAAATTTCACCGAAGACCGCTGGGTTTCTGCAGCCCAATACGTTCCTGGCAATAAGAAAGTGGTTCATCACATTATTGGCTATCTGGATACCAACAACGCCTCGGCGAAGTACGACGGCAAAGATGGCTACCCCGGTTACGATTGCTTCGGCGGCCCAGGCGATGGTGTAGCCGATAGCATTAGTGGCATGCTCGGTGGCTGGGCTCCTGGAACGCGGGAAAGGTTGCTCCAGGATGGCATCGCATTGAAGATTCCCAAAGGCGCGAAAATCGTTCTTCAGGTTCACTACTTCGCCAATGGCAAGCGCGACCAAACGGATAAATCGAAGGTCGGCATCTACTTCTCAAAGAGCGCCCAGAACAAGCAACTGGTTTACTTGCCGCTGCTCAATAATAAATTCAAACTTCCTCCAGGCGAAGACAATGTTGAGGTAGGGGCCAACTTCCTGATTCCTCCGTTCTATGATGCCACCGCCTATCGTGTCGGACCGCACATGCATTTGCTCGGCCGCCAGATCAAAGTGGAAAGAGTGAACGCCAACAAGACGCTCGATCCTATGGTCTTCATCAACGATTGGGATTTTAACTGGCAAGGCTTCTATACATTTGAAGAGCCGATGCGCCTTCCAGCTCTTTCCCAGCTAAAGGTAACCTGCAACTTCGATAATTCAGACAAGAACCCACGCAACCCGAACAGCCCGCAAAAGGTGGTTGGTTGGGGCGAAGGCACCGAAGACGAAATGTGTCTCGCCTTTGTCGGCCTTGTTTTTGATCGTCAAGGGCTACCGTTTGTCAGCTTCCGAAACCCGGTAAAATAGTGCCTCCGATAGAGCGGCCTCCTGGACCAAAAAACCCGTTGTTATTTGGCCAGTTTGCCGCTTTTCGCAGCAATCCACTTCGATTCTTATCCGGCGTGGAACAGCAGTATGGTGGCCTTGCCTATTTCAAGCTTGGCCCCCAGCATGTCTATCTCGTGAGTGATCCAAAACTCATCGAACAGATATTGGTTCTAAAAAATCCCACCTTCACAAAAAGTCCGTTTCTAAAAAAGGCCCGCACATTTCTCGGCGACGGCCTGCTTACTGCCGAAGGCCAGCAGCATCTTCGCCAGCGGCGTCTGGTGCAACCCGCGTTTCACCGAGATCACCTCGTCCGCTACGCCAGCCAAATGGTGACCATTGCCGACAAGTTCCGCAATCGCTGGCACCACGGCGCAGAGATGGATATAGACCAGGAAATGATGCGCCTTACGCTAGCCATCATCGGCCAAACCATGTTCAGTGCCGACGTCGAAGCCGACGCGAAAGAGGTCGGTGAATCCATGAACACCATCCTCGGCATGTTCCCCACCATCATTCTTCCCTTCTCCGAATATCTGGAAAAGCTGCCTCTCCCCATGATCATCCGATACCACAAGGCGCGGGAAACGCTAGACGGCATCATCTTTGGGCTGATTGAAAACCGCCGCAAAGAAGCTACCCAATACGGTGATCTTCTGTCCATGCTAATGGCGGCCCGCGACCACGAAGGCGATGGCACCGGGATGACCGACAAGCAGGTTCGCGATGAAGCGATCACCCTGTTTCTGGCCGGTCACGAAACCACAGCCAATGCTCTAACGTGGACCTGGTATCTGCTAAGCCAACACCCGGAAGTTGAAGCCAAAGTTCACGCCGAAATTGACGAAGTGCTAAGCGGCCGCCTGCCACAATTTGAAGATTTCCCCCGCTTGAAGTACATCGAAAGTGTGATGGCAGAATCGATGCGCCTATATCCACCAGTGTGGACTATCGGCCGTCAGGCGAAGACCGACTTTGAACTGGCCGGCTACACCGTGCCAGCGAAATCAGTGATTCTCACAAGCCCCTACGTAGTGCACCGGTCGAAGCGATTCTGGCCCCGAGCAGAGCAGTTCGATCCCGACCGCTGGAGTACGGAAAGCCACCGCCACAAGTTTACCTATTTCCCATTCGGCGGCGGCCCCCGGCTATGCATAGGCGAACGATTTGCCTGGATGGAAGGCGTACTGCTAATTGCGACAATCGCTCAAAGCTGGCGATTTAAGCTGGTCCCCGGGCATCCAGTTGACCCATTGCCGTTAATCACGTTACGTCCCCGCCACGGCATGAAAATGACGCTGGAATCCCGCTTCACGCCCGTCTAAGTTGCACCAGCCGAATCGCCTCCACAGCTACCCGTTCCGCACCAACCCTCGTCATGCAGCGATGGTCAATCGGGCATTCCCGCAGCAGGCACGGCGCACACTCCACAGGTTCTCGAATTATCGACGCCAACTCCCCAGTTGGCCCTGTCGCCACATGATCGGTCGCACCAAAAACCGCCACAGTCGGCACACCCAATGCCGACGCTATATGCATCGCCCCGGAATCGTTCGTCAAAAACGCCTCGGCACAACTGGCCATCTCCACAAATTCGTTCAGCGCCGTATCCCCGGCAAAACTCATCGAACGAATCCCTTCCCGCTCAATCGCCGCCGAAATTTGCTGGCACAATTCCCGCTCATCGCCCGACCCAAACACCGCCACCCCAGCCCCCATCTGCCGCGCCATCGAAACCGAAGCCTCCACAAATCGCTCCGGCAACCAACGCTTCGCCGTTCCATAAGCAGCACCCGGTGAAACTCCAATCATCGCCCCCTGCCACCCCACGCTTTTAAGTTTCGCCAATCCTCGCTCACGCAGCCCCGCAATCCCCGGCAATCGAATCGAATCCACCTGCGGCATCTCATTCAAAATCCCGGCCCGCAGCAAAAGCTCCAGATAATAATACCGTTGATGATTTGGAATCTCCCCCGGCTTTGGCACCGCAACCCGATGCGTCAGCAGCAACCCACGCCCGTCGCGGTTATAGCCAATACGCACCGGAATCTGCGCCAGCCGCACCACCGCCGCCGCCTCAAACGCATTTTGCAGCAGTATCGCCACATCAAAGTTCGCCTCGCGCAATCGCCGCGCCAACTCCCGCTTCGCCGGTATATCCGTAAAGCCTTTAGCCGCAGTGTACGGAATCAACTCATCAATCAATTCCTTACCATAAAGCCCCGCAACCCACGGCCGCGCAAGCACCGCAATGTGCGCCTTCGGATAGCGCGCACGCAAAGCCGCAAGCGCCGGTACGCACATCACAGCGTCTCCTACCCAATTGGTAGCTCGAACGAGGATGCGGGAAAATTCCATTCGGTTTATGCTGGATTCGTGACCAATCAAGATCGCCTCACGCTCCAGGAACAAGGTTACCTTATCCTCCCAGGTTTGATCGACCCGGATTTCCTCCACCAACTTCGCCAGGTAACAGATCAACTGGTTGCCGAAGAAGGCCAGCACGCCGGTTCAGAATTCAAACAGGAGCCCGGTTGCATTCGCCTGGCAAACCTGATCGACAAAGGCCGCGTGTTTCAGCGCGTCGTCTCCCACCCGCGCGTCCTCGAAGCTATGGCCGCAATCCTCGGTAACCGTTTCAAATTGAGCAGCCTCAACTACCGCTCCACCAATCCCCACTCCACCCAAGCCCAGCCCCTTCACTCCGATACCGGAGCCATTGCCGACGAACTTGGCTATTGGGTGGCCAATTCTGTATGGCTTCTTGATGATTTTACAAGTGTTAACGGAGCCACTCGTTTTGTCCCCGGAACCCATAAACTCAACAAACTCCCTCAAAATGTACTCTCCGATTTGCAGGCGCCACACCCGCACCAGTCCCTGTTATTAGGTAAAGCAGGCGACGTCGCAATCATGAACGCACACATGTGGCATGGCGGTACAGCCAACCACACCGGCCAGCCGCGCCGCGCCCTTCACAGCTTCTATACACGCTTCGATAAGCCCCAACAGCAGTATCAAAAGCAACTTTTGCGCCCGGAAACTGTGAATGGATTATCGCTGGAATTACGGAAAATTCTTGCTTTGGACGACGTACTAAATGACCAATTGAGCAGCACAACAACAAGAATGAGCGGGTTTCTAAAGTAGCCCGACCCATTCTTTTCAAACGTTTGAGGGAGTAAGTAAGCATATGGAACAAGCTTAAACAAGTGCCTGCAAATTCTCGATTTTGCGGCTTAGGATTTTTATCCTATATGTGGCAGATGCGGTAATTTTCCTGTAGCTTAGTAATAGATAAATGTCAGTCGACAACCCACTACTTACTATTCAATTTCAAATCCCCTTTGATCGAATCCGCGCGGAACATGTTGCCCCGGCAATGGATCAGTTGATCGCGCGATCAGAAGAGGCGCTTTCCGCAATTGTTTCGGAAACCTCTCCACGTACTTGGCCGAACACAATGGAACTCTTCGACACGGCCACGGAATCGCTCGATTGGGCCATCACAGTTGTCCGCCACATTGAAAGCGTTTCCACCACTCCAGAATTGCGCGCCGTGGTTAATCAGGTTCAGCCACTAGTGAGCGCGTTTTATTCCAGTATTTCCTTGAATGGGGAATTATACTCAGCACTCAAGCAATATGCGGCAACTCCAGAGGCCGCGTCACTTACAGGCGTGAAAAAGCGGTTCCTCGAAAAGACTCTCGATGGATTTCGCCGCGCCGGCGCTGAACTGAATCCGGAAGGCAAAACGCGCCTTGCCGAAATCGATGTCGAATTAGCCAAGCTGACAATGAAGTTCGCTGAAAATGTGCTCGATGCCACCAACGAATTTGAAATGATTCTGGACCAGGAATCACAACTCTCAGGCCTGCCGCCATCTGCAATAGCCGCAGCCAGACAAAGCGCCGAATCAAAGGGAGTCACCGGTTGGCGATTTACCCTGCAAGCTCCCAGTTACTCGGCCATATTGACTTATTTAGATGACCGCAGCATTCGCGAAAAAATGCACCGCGCCTTCAATTCGCGCGCCACTTCAGGCCCCAAGGACAACCGTGCAATTATTGACGATATTCTAACCTTGCGTAAGGAAAAGGCCATCCTTCTCGGGTTCAAAGATTTTGCTGACCTTGTGCTTGCAGACCGTATGGCCAAGTCGGGCCAGGCCGCCTGGAACTTTCTCGAGCAGGTAAAGCAGAAAACCTTGCCATTCTTCGACAAAGAAAATAGCGAGTTGGAACAGTTTCGCGCTCGGCTTGTCCCGGAAGCTGTGGAACCGATGGAGCTGTGGGATATCTCCTATTACGCAGAAAAACTACGGCATGAACGTTACGATTTTGACGAAGAAGCGTTGCGTCCCTACTTCCCCTTGCCGCAGGTTTTGGATGGCGTTTTTGAAATAACCGGAAAGCTTTTCGGCATCAAAGTTTCTCAGCTCAGTGGCGTTCCTGTATGGCATGAAGATGTGCGGTTCTACGAAATACACGACACTGCTTCTGGCGAACTGTTAGGCGCTTTTTATGCCGACCTGTACCCACGCGAAACCAAGCGTGGTGGTGCCTGGATGGATGCCTTTATTACCGGTCGTCCAACCGCAGTAGGCAAATTTTCGCCCCATCTGGGCTTGATCTGCGGCAATCTCACACCTCCCATCGGCGATAAACCAGGCCTGTTAACTCATCGCGACGTGGAAACCGTATTTCATGAGTTTGGCCATCTCCTTCACCATTGCCTGACCAAAGTGGAAGTGCGCGGGTTGGCCGGAACAAACGTCGCCTGGGATTTCGTCGAGTTGCCCTCTCAAATCCTCGAAAATTGGTGCTGGGAACAAGAGGCGCTCAATCTTTTTGCGCGTCATTACGAAACCGGCGAAACAATTCCATCTGACATTTTCCAAAAGGTGCGAAGCGCAAAACAATACCGTGCTGCGGGTGCCCAAATGCGCCAGGTAAGCTTCGCCGCCGCCGACCTCGCCTTGCACATGTTTTATGAAAAGGCTACAGATCACGATCCCGTATCCTTCAGCCGCAGTATTCTGGCAGAATACCAGCCCGCAAGATTGCCGGAAGGTCATTCTTTGATCACCGCGTTTACCCATCTGTTCGCAAGCCCAGTTGGCTACGGAGCCGGTTACTACAGTTACAAATGGGCCGAACTTCTGGACGCCGACGCCTATACTCGCTTCCGTGAGGACGACGTAATTTCGTCAAAAATCGGCGCCGCATTTCGGGATCAGATTTTATCGAAAGGCAACAGCGAAGAGCCAGCCGATCTCTATCGCAATTTCATGGGTCGCGATCCTGATCCCGAAGCTATGTTCGTTCGCTCTGGCTTGGCATCATAAATGCGCAGGAAGCCGGTTACGGCCTTCATCGTATGGGAATTTAGATAACGCTCATCTAATATAACGTTTCAGTAAAACATTACTGTATTAGCCCACCGCTAACTGCTGCGCGTGAGGGAGCGGTTTTTTGTCTACCAAATTACTGAAGCGCTGCACTAGATAGAGCCCGTCCTATAGCTAACATTCGCCAATAACCACAGGGGTTCAACGCAAATTCCGACTCCATCATAGATGGCCTTATTGCCCCAAAATGGCCCAAACGTCTCATTTTGATGTTTCGTGAACTTAAACCATTAGGCGAGATTCTCGCATTCCAGGCCAGGAGGTGGCAACTTTGACAGACTTAAGTGCGTCGTTTTAAACGCAATAATTTTCGCGCGGAATAGTTTCTTGAAAATACCGGCATACGGGACAAGCTCTAGATATGATGCATCGGGCCGCATGAAAAAGTTAGCCCTCGCCGAGTTATACCAAATAACCTGGTGCCTGCTTGATCTCCGCAATTTGTGCCGCATGCCGCTCTGCATGCAAGGCAATCAACAACAACCACTGCTCCCCATTGAGCATCTTGAAAATAAAATGCTCATCGCCGTACTGCCGTAAATCAACTGCGCAATCCGAAACAAATTGCAGCGTCTCTCTGCGAGCCCGTTGCAGTTGATCAAGAAGTGCCGCCCCCTTGGCAGCCCCCTTGGGATGTTCAAAAATTGGAGGCATTTCTACCTTCCTCGATCGATTAGGCACCCCGCGCATCAGGATAAGCTCCTTGCGATCCGTAGCTTCTGGAATCCCAGGGTCGGGGGCCTCGGTTTGAACCTTATCCTGCAGCCGGCGCACGATGTTCAACTCAATAAAAGCAACATGCTCCACTATTTGCGCGATCGACCAACCACCAGAGGATGGAACAAAGTGCCATTGATCCTCCCGTAATCCCTCGACTTCAAGCTCCAACGTCGCCAGGCTAACTGCAAGCTTCGTCCGGATCTGGACCTTTTCCTCTGTTGTCATATCCCTCTACTTTTTCGGATACCCAGGATCAGCCTTAACTTCCAGAATTTGCAAAGTATGCCGTTCCGAATGCGACGACAGCAGCAGCACCCATTGATAAGCATCCAACTTCCCCAACAACGGATGCGCCATCACATGGCCACGCACGTCATCCTTGGTTTGCTCTACATATTCGATGGTCCGGTTCCGCTTCACTTTATACTCGGCTATCATTTCATCGAACGCTTTCCACTTGTGCGATGGCTTTAGCGTTTCAGGAGCCTGTGCCTTCTTACTACGATCAGTGACCTGGTTTAGGATTTCCAGATCCTTACTTTTATTTTTTGCCGCCGCCTGCCGCTCGTTCACCACAGGTGTTTTCATAATCTGAACCGATGCTAAACCGAAGATCAAATCCTCACTGAGCGTGATATGTTCAGCGCATTCAGCGATGCTCCAACGTTCTGGAGATGGTTTAAAGTTCAGTTGCGCCGGACTTAACCCTTCAATCGAATCAAGAAACAACTTGCGCGACATGTGCAAATGGCTCATGGCAAAATCGCGTTCGCCTTTTTCCAGCGTTTGGGCTGAAAGGCTGGAAACCAACAACAAAGTGGAGATTGAGAATATAGCTCGCATGGATTACCTTCCTACCTATTGAACAGGAATTTGCAAAGAACAGCAACAAAACCTATTCGATTGCGGCTAAGAGGCCGATAGAACTAGTAGCAGCTAACGGACCCGAGTCCATTTATGCAGGTAATTGACCCTAAAATTGCGAACTTTTTTCAGCCCACCGTAGCCTTACCTGCTGCCTGGAGCCTTGCTTTTGAGGAAGTGGATTATTGTCCGACAGTTCTGCTGGTCGACGATCTGGAAATTAACCGCCGCCTTTTGAAGGCGATGCTGAAAAATTCAAAATATCGATTCCTGGAAGCGCGCCGTGCCTCGGAAGCTTTGGCAATTCTCGAAACCGAGCGTGTGGATCTGGTTATTCTCGATCTGATGATTCCGGAAATGAGCGGGCCGGAGTTTTGCCGGAAAATCAAAACGAACCGAAAAACGCAATTGGTTCCAATTCTTGTCATCACCAGCCTGCACGGGGTAGAAAACGAGATTCATGGAATTGATGCCGGCGCGGATGAATATCTAAGCAAACCCCTCCACCCGGCTCTCGTTCGGTCACGAATCCGGGCTATGCTGCGCAATAAAGCAGCGATCGATTCTCTCGAAGAAGCGGAAACTATCCTTTTTGCTTTGGCACGCGCCGTTGAAAGCCGCGATCAGTACACAGCAGGTCATTGCGAACGGCTGGCAACCTACGGCGTTGCTATCGGCAGTGCGCTCGGGCTTTCCCGTCACGAATTGGTAGCATTGCACCGCGGCGGCTATCTGCACGATATCGGCAAAGTGGCCATGCCCGACAAAATCCTTCACGGCACAGAAAAACTCACCGACCAGGAATGGGACATCATGAAGCAGCACACGATTCGGGGCGAAGAAATTTGCCGGCCGATGAAGAGCCTCGCTCCCGTGCTCCCGATTATTCGTAGTCATCATGAACGTTGGGACGGAACCGGATACCCCGATGGTTTGGCTGGCGAAGATATACCCATATTGGCCAGGATTCTGCAAGTAGTCGACATTTACGACGCGCTGACAACCGCCCGTACCTATAAACCGCAACTCACCCACCAGGAGGCTGTGCGAATCATGGAAGAAGAGTCCAAAAAAGGCTGGCGCGATCAGGATTTAATTAGCTTGTTTGTCGGCATTTCCGATAGTTCATGGGAAGAAAGTATTGCGGAGTTTGGCTCCTCGGAATGGAGTGAACTACAGGCAATGCAGGTTTCACTGCAAAACATGCAACGAAACATCAGCCGTTAAGAGGAATTCCGAAGTTGAACAAGTCTAATAATCAACTGTGTGGCGCGGACACTCGTGTCTGCCGCGTCCCGACTCTTCGGGAGGCTCTTAGAGCCCAGGCGTTTGCGAATATCCTTGGTGCCAAATCCGTTCCCGGGCCACCGAAATCTAAATTTACCGCACCCCTTCGGAATTCAGTTTAAGGCTTTCATATAAAATGGCTATTGTGATGACTCTACTTCGGCTCGTCCTGCTCTCCGCCTTCGTCGTCTCGGCACTCGGACAACCACAAACCCCTCCCATTGCAAACGAGGAACGTACCCGATGGTTTCGCGATGCAAAATTCGGCATCTTCATCCACTGGGGTCCTTACGCGGTAATCGGGCGTCATGAATGGGCGCGCCACCGCTTTCAAATCCCGCAGCAAGACTACGACAAGTATGCCCGTGCCTTCAATCCAGTCAACTTTAACGCAGACAAGTGGACTAGCCTGATCCAGGATGCTGGTGCAAAATATGTCGTTATTACATCCAAACACCACGACGGATTCAGTATCTACCGCAGCAATGTGAGCGATTACGATATGCGGATCACGCCTTATCCGGGCGACCCGTTGAAAGATCTGGCCCAATCGGCCAGGCAAAAGGGATTGAAGCTCGGGTTCTATCACTCCATCATGGATTGGCACAATCAGGATTACCGACCTAAGCGCGCGTGGGAATCGGCAACACCCAACGAAGGCGGAAACCTGAACGGTTATATCGACTTCATGAAAAAGCAATTGGGTGAATTATTAACCGGCTATGGCGATGTTGCCGTGCTTTGGTTCGATGGGGAGTGGGAACACTCTACTGCCGACATGCGCTCCGACGAAATCTATGACTTTATCCGAAGCCAACAACCAAACACCTTGATCAATGACAGGTTGTACAAGCGGCAACCCGGCAACAAGGCTGATTTCGGAACGCCCGAACAATTTGTGCCGGCAACTGGAGTTGTTGGGCCAGATGGCAAGCCGCTTCTTTGGGAATCCTGCGTCACGATCAATAACGACAGTTGGGGATACAACAAGTACGAAACTGAGTTTAAGACCGACCGCGATCTGATTCGCATGCTGATTGAAGTGGTCAGCAAGGGCGGCAACTTATTGCTCAACATCGGCCCAATGCCAGATGGCCGCATTCAACAGGAATTCGAAACCCGTCTAGCAGCAATTGGCCGCTGGATGAATGTCAATGGCGAGGCAATTTACGGCACCACGGCCAGTCCATTTTCCCGATTGCCGTTCTTTGGACGAGCCACGGCCAAAGGCAGCACGGTTTATCTCCATGTCTTCGATTGGCCGAAAGACGGCAAATTACGCGTGCCCGGCCTCAAGAATATGGTTTCCAGTGCACGGATGCTAGCGCAACCCAAACAGTTGCTACCCGCCATGCGAGACGGAGACGATTACGTCATTTCCCTGCCCCAAAATGCACCTGACCACATTGCCACCGTGATTGAGTTGAAACTGGACGGAACGCCCACCGTCGAACCTTTCCGCACGCGTCCGGCAGAAGACGGGACCATCACACTTTCGGCAGCATCGGCAGAAATTGAAACCAAATTCGAGCAAAAGGCGAAAAAAGAGAACGCACTTGGCCATGTATTCGTAACCCGCTGGACGCGTTCTGACGACGTACCCTACTGGCCAGCCTATCCTGCGAAATCCGGAAAGTACGAAGTGGAAATTCAGTATGCCGCCACCCGCGCCAATGCCGGCACCGAATTCACCATAAGCATAGGCGATGCAAAGGTAACGGGCAAAGTGGAAGATACAGGTGGCAACTGGGTCTTTAAGAAAT
>JBBRJC010000018.1:0-15905 GCA_038220135.1 Bryobacterales bacterium
GTGTGCGGCCAATGTCACAGCAAGCAGCTTCAGGATTGGGCTGGCGGCGCACATGGAAAAAGGTTAGGTGGATGGGCTCCGCCGCGCGTTGTGCAAAATTGCGCAAGCTGCCACAATCCGCATAAACCAAAGCTGGAATCACGGTTACCGGCAAGACGCGAATCCGTCGGCCAGGTGAAGCGATGAAGCCAGATTTGTTTCCGATTTTGAACAACATTCCACCAAAGCAATCAGGCCCGGGTGGTGGATCAGGCTTCAAACAATTGTTGGACCGGCCGGTGGACCGGCGCGAGGCTACGCTGATGCTCACCGGCGCGCTGGCTGCGGGAATGGGAATGCTTTCATCCTGTTCCCCGCTCGCCTCGGCTGCGGAAAAAGAAACATCGCAGCTCGATTGGGAGAGTTTCTTCCAGGGCAACTACCAAGTGATGACCGACGATGAGAAGAAGAAAACGGTTGAGCGGCTGGAACGGTCTCATGAACTGCACACCGGCAAACAAATCCGCGTTTCCAGTCAGGAAGCGCGCGAGAATGTGCTTTACGGCTATGCCTTCAACGTCTCCAAATGCCGCGGTTATATGGATTGTATTAGCGCCTGTATCAAAGAGAATAACCAGGATCGTGTTAGTGACATGAAGTACATTCGCATCCACGAACACGCCAAAGGGTCAATGAACTTTGAACATGCCACCGATGACTTTTTTCACGAGGTCCCCGCCGCCGGTCACTTTTATATGGGTACGCAATGCTTCCATTGCCAGAACCCGCCCTGTGTTGACGTGTGTCCGGTAGGCGCAACCTGGATGGAGCCCGATGGCATTGTTGTTGTCGATTACGATTGGTGCATCGGCTGCCGCTACTGCATGGCCGCCTGTCCCTATGATGCCCGGCGCTTTAACTGGGCCGATCCGCAAGTGCCAGAACAGGAAGTAAATCCCATTCAACATTACCTTGGCAACCGGCTGCGCAAAAAAGGTGTGGTGGAAAAATGTACGTTCTGCATTCAGCGATCGAGGGAAGGGAAGAACCCCGCGTGCGTAGAAGCCTGCCCCACTGGCGCGCGCGTGTTTGGAAACCTGCTTGATCCCGATAGCGAAATCCGCTGGATACTGGCGAACAAGAAAGTTTTCCGGCTCAAAGAAGATCTCGGCACGGAACCGAAATTCTGGTACTACATGGATTAATGGCAGATGATAAACCCTAAAGTAGTGCGGCAATTTGTTCGCGACGCAATGGAAGAGGCAACCACCGGCAGCCGTTCCTATCACGTTTGGATGGGCGTTTTAACAGCGTTAATGTGCCTCGGCGGGTATGCCTATTCGGTGCAGATCAGAGAGGGTCTGCGCGTCACCGGCATGCACGATCACGTGAGTTGGGGCCTCTATATTTCCAATTTTACATTTCTGGTCGGCGTTGCCGCAGCCGCCGTTGTGCTGGTGCTGCCCACCTACATTTTGCAGGATGTCGATTTTGGCCGGGCCGTTCTCATTGGCGAAGCCGTTGCCGTTTCAGCCGTAATTATGGCGATCAGTTTTGTGGTCGTCGATGTTGGTGGCCCCGCTCGCTTGTGGCACGCCATCCCGATCGTAGGATTGCTCAACTGGCCGCGGTCTATGCTTGCTTGGGACATCATCGTATTGAACGGCTATCTGGTTCTGAATTTCCTCATCCCGCTCTACATTCTTTTGTCGCACTACCAGGGCAAGCACCCCGACAAGAAAAAGTATGTGCCCTTCGTCTTACTCTCCATCCTCTGGGCCGTTTCGCTGCATCTTGTTACTGCCTTTCTCTACGCCGGATTGGCCTCGCGCCCTTATTGGAACAATGCTTTGATGGGGCCACGCTTCCTTGCCACCGCGTTTGCCGCCGGTCCCGCTTTGATGATTTTGATACTGGATGTTATTCGCCGCAAAACCGATTTTGATGTCGGCGAATCCACTTTCCACAAGCTCTCTTTAGTGGTAGCCGTAGCCGCCCAGATCAGCGTGATCATGCTCATCTCCGAACTCTTTAAAGAATTCTATTTCCCAACCCATCATTCACTCAGCGCCCAATATCTGTACTTCGGTCTGGACGGCCACGCCAGCCTGAAGCCGTTCATCTGGGTATCGGTTGCAATGGTCTGTCTGGCCACGGGCATGCTCACCCTGCATCCGCTCCGCAAGCGTGTCACCACCCGCAACATAGCCTGTATCCTGCTTTTCCTGGGCATTTTACTTGAAAAAGGCTTGGGAACTATCATCCCTGGCTTCATTCCTGAACCCTGGGGCCGCATTGACGAGTACTTTCCCACCTGGGTCGAATTGGTTGTAAGCCTCGGCATCTGGTCGCTCGGCGCATTTGTATTCACGATCCTCGCCAAGGCCGCCATTCCCATTGAGCTGGGCACGCGCCGCTACCACCCGGAAATTGGTACTTAAGGGTTCCGCACAATTCGCTACAATAGAAGTGTTCAAGCCCCTTAGGCATTCCATTCTTCGAGATTTCTACCCATCATGCTCTGTGCCGGAATTGTTGGTCTGCCCAATGTGGGCAAAAGTACGCTCTTCAACGCGGTTACGCAATCGCGAAAGGCCATGGCGGCCAATTACCGCTTTTGCACTATCGAACCCAATCAAGGCGTGGTCACTGTTCCTGATGAGCGCCTGGACGTGCTCTCAAAAATCAGTGGCTCGCAAAAAATAATCCCGTCCGTTTTCGAATTTGTTGACATTGCAGGTCTCGTCAAAGGGGCCAGCAAAGGCGAAGGATTGGGTAACCAGTTCCTCGGCCACATTCGCGAAGTTGATGCCATTGTGCAGGTCGTCCGTTGCTTTGAAAACTCCGACATCGAACACGTCATGGATACAGTGGACCCGATCCGCGATATCGATGTCGTCAACACGGAATTGCTTCTGGCCGATCTCGACAGCATTGAAAAGCGCAAATCGCGTCAGCAGAAAGCCGCAAAATCCGGTGACAAAAAGATCATTGCCGAATTAGAATTGCTCACTCGCCTGGAAGCTCACCTGGGCGATGGAAAGCACGCTGTTACGCTCGAAGTCACCGCAGATGAAAAGGCTCTGATGAAGCCCTTATTCCTGCTCACCGCCAAGCCAACCTTGCTCGCCTGCAATGTAGCTGAAGAAGAGTTGGGCAATCCTGACAGCAATCCCTGGGTCGTAAAAGTGAAGGATTACGCCGCACATCACCTTGGCACCTGCGCCGTGGTCGTGTCCGCTGAAATTGAAGCAGAACTGGTAACGCTGCCCCCCGACGAACGCGCCGAGTATTTAGCTGGCCTCGGTGTGGAACAATCCGGCACAGGCACGTTGATCAAGGAAGCGTATCATTTGCTGGGCTTGCGTACCTACTTGACCACAGGCGAAAAAGAAACCCGCGCTTGGACCATTCATGCCGGCGACAAAGCCCCGGTGGCCGCTGGCGTCATCCACTCCGATTTCGAGAAGAGCTTCATTTCTGCCGAAACGATCGCCTACGAAGATCTGGTCCACTACGGCAGCTTCGCCCGCGCTCGTGAGCATGGCAAGTTGCGTACCGAAGGCAAGGAATACATCGTGCAAGATGGTGATGTAATGGAATTCAAAACCTTCCTCTAGACTCCGCCACCCAAAACTAAAAAAGGGGGAGAGCTTCTTCAAGCTCTCCCCCTTTTCAAATTACAGTTCCAATAAACTACTGTTCCACAACCTTAAGCGATGATGGCGCCGTCGGAGGCTTGGGCGGCTTCGGTGCTTCCGGGGCCTTCAACTCATTGGAATTTGCATCACCTGTTCCGGCCTTTTTCACGGTCACATTACCACGGTTGGTATGAACCGAAATCATAGGACCAGCACCAGTTGAACCCGTAACACTTGAATTCCGCTTCTCGCCGCTGCTCTTAAACGGGGAACCCCATTCGTTTTCCGCCTCACCATGATCGGTCGTAGCATTGATCTCAAACTTCGCATTCTGTGGCAGTGATATTCCCACCGATCCCGAGCGCGTCTTTGCGTCAATCTTGCCCAATTGCACCTTGCCCGGACGAATATCCAAATCACCACGATCCACCGATAACTCCAGACTATTGGTAAAGTCCACCAACTCCACATCTTTCGATGACGATGTCAGCACGATCGGACCGCTCAAGTTCGTCCCGTTGATATTGCCGGAAGAGATGCGCACGTTACCCCCAATCCGTTCCACACGGAACTTGGTACGGTCACTCTCAAATTTGAACGTCTTTTCAATCGCCCGGAACTGCATATCACCGGTAAAATTGCCGTTCACGGAAACGGTGTTCGCCAGGTTCTCCAACTCCAAATCATGTCCGCGGCCACTCTTGATTTCGACAGTTCCTTTCGAATTCACCACGCGGATCACATCACTGCGCCTTGCATCAATTCGCACGGGCCCACCAATGTTCCCCAGCCGCACTCCAGCGTTGTCAGAAATGATTTCCACGCCACCGTCCAGGTCATTCACGTCGAAGTCACCATACCGGCCCCGTGCTTCTACGCTCGCACCCTTGGGGATCATCAACTCAATTGCTGCTTTCACTTGCGTGGTATCGGCAACCCGGTCATGGTTCATGCGGATAATAATTTGCCCACCCTGTTCAATCACCTGAAGCGGTGTCAGGGTATCGCTCTTGTCTGCTTCGCTTCGATTGAATGCGCGAATCGTCTTGCTGCCGGTCAACTTTATTTCCTGCGAATCAATGCCGGTAATCCGAGCATTTCCACGGAAATTTTCAATCACAATTCGCGGCGTTTTTGTCTTTGACGGTGTTGTATTCGTAAGCGGGTAATCAAACGGTTCCCCCATTACGTCAAGGCCGCGGAAGGTCAACCCTCGGCCAGTCCAACGGCCCATGTTGCGGCTGCCAAACAGAAATGCAGAACCAGAGAGCGTAAGGATTACCGCCAGCGCCCATTCCCCGCCACCTATGCCGATCCGCGGAAGCGCTTTGCCTTGCGCATGCCAGGTGAGAATTTCCACCAATCGCAGCAAACCCCAGGCAATCAGCACAAAAGGCCAGTAGGTACTAATGAAACTGAGCCAAGGCAAATCCGGCTGCAAATTGTTCACAAGAAACAATGCGCCGAAACTAATTAACAGAATCGGGCCAACTATCGAGCGCGGTTTCATGTTCGTTCTCCTTGCCTCTACTTACGAGTTGTAACCGGAGGGAGTTCCCTCCATCCGCTCAAAAAGCCGCAACAATCCATAGGTGATCAGCAGCACCGGCCAGGTATGGCGCAACGCATAGCCACCCATCGAATCAAGCGCCAACAATAGACCCAGCGTAATCATCATTAGCGGACCGCGTACGGCCTGCATCAGCGTGCCCGAGCGTATGGCAAAACCAGCGCCAGGGGGTGGCTCTTGTGGAATTTGGGGGATATTAACGGTGCTCATCACGAACCTCCGCATTGGGTGTAGAATTGCCGCCGCGCAATCTCTCCGTCAGCATCAATCCGCCAACCGCAATCAACGCAACCGGCCAGAATTTAACCAACTGATAGAACCGGATTACTTCAAAATTATTCAGTAAAAACACCACGCCAAGGCCGATCAGCACAATCGGAACAATGTGATTGCCGCTACCACGGCTTGAGGAAACCAGGCTCGAAAATTCATCGACAGCCAGTCCCTGCTGCCGTCTCATTGCCGTGTGATACGCCTCAAAAGCCATATAAAATACCCAGGCAAAAGAAAGCATGACGAAGATCGGTGTGGCCCCGTACGATTGGTTGGAATTGGCGATACTGATTAAAGTTCCAAATACCACCACATGAATCAAACCCTTGGCATATTGGGCATTGTAAATGGCACCAACACCAGGAATCAGGCCGAGAATAAACGCAAGTCCCGGAGATATACTACTCATTTGTCCACCCACTCCACTTTGTGCACCCACTCCACCATTTGCGGCGGGCGCACTCCAAGGTGAATCCCCGGAACTTACCGCAGGCGCATGATCGGCACAGTAAACGGTTCCCTGCACATTGCGCTGCTCTTCCAGCGGCAACTGCTTGCCGCACGAACGGCAATACGCAACAGGCGTGTTTTGATTCTCCATGACAGCTCTCCCAGTAAACTATTTCTTGCCATCAGAGACTGAGGAACTCTTTTGAACCGGTACTACCGATGGATCCTCTTTGCCCTGCACTTTCCGCTCTTCCTCATCCTGATCGTTCCATTCCTTCAAACGGGTCTGGATTTCGTAAACCAAGCGAAGATTATCGTAATACTTCATTGCCCGTTCCCAACCACGATGGGCGGAATCATCTACCAAGTGGTAAACCTTCACCGGATCCAGATCAGACGGCTTCAACTGCCTTATCTCAATGCCGGTAATCTTGCCCAGCATCGAAAACGACAAAATCGTCATCGCCATCCCCATTGCAAACTTCGGTTGCAAAATGGATTGAAACAAGCCCTTAAGCCAATTCCCCGTGCCGCGCCCCCGTTCGGCCTGCGGCTTCTCAAAAAGAATCTTCGTGATCAGTTGCTGCGGTACTTCAACAGCAGGCACGCGCTCGATGAATTGCGTGAAGCCAGCCACGTCGCGCATCATCTCAGCACAGGCCGGGCAGCTCTTTGCATGTTCGTTGATATGGCTGCGTGCTTCGTTGCTCAACGTGTTGTCCACGTAGTCGCAAAGCAAAACCTCGAATTCGTTACACGATAACTGCATCTTCTACACCGTCACATTTTGTCTACGCAGCACCCGAGCCAGTTCAGCCCTGCCACGGTTCAGTCTCGATTTCACTGTCCCTTCAGGAACAGCCAGGATTTCAGCAATTTCTTTATACTCCAACTCTTCCAAATCACGCAATATCACCGTTTCACGCAATTCAGGCGATAACTTTGCCAGCGCGCCCTGCAGTAGTTCTGATGCCTCACGCCCGGCAAGCAATCCATCTGTTCGTCCAGTAGAGGCAGACCGCTCTTCCAGAATCGGCAATTGGTCTTCCAAAGAATCCGATGCCCGATCCATCTTCGTGCGGCGATAATTATCAATTAACAGATTGCGCGTCAGCCGCGTCATCCATACAGTGAATGAACCCTCGCCCGAGCGAAACGACTTCAGCGTCTTGAAAATTCGCAGAAAAACGTCCTGCGTCAAATCCTGCGCGTCACTCTCTTTGTTGGTAAACCGGTAGCATAGCCCGTAGACTCGGCGCGAGTGAACCTTTACCAGGTCCTCCCAGGCAGCATCATCGCCGCTTAAACAGCGTTCCACAAGGCTCGAGTCAAGCTCAAAACTATTTTCCAAACGGGATCCCCAGCCGGCAAACGGAGCGTGGCCAACCGCTGCAGAAGCCCAATTGCTTCGGGTTTGTGCCCCTATGATTGTGGCCAACTCCATGATAATCCTCACCTTGGCTTCCGTTGAGCTCGAATGTCTCAATCGGCTTACAATAGTAGTTACGAGGATTCGGCATAATAAGTTCGACCAATTTCAGGACAAGGCAACCTTTCCCGTGCTAGAAAGACTATTCTAGTCCTATTAGACTCTTTGTGGGAGACGCTATCTCAAAATTTTCCTCACGCAAGCTCCTCATCTGGCTTGTGTTGCTTGCAGGTTGCCTCTTCATATTCCCCATCATTGCTGCGCGGTTCAAGAATTTCGATTGGAACCTGTTCTTCGGCACTTTCCGTTCGCTCGATTTGGGTTGGCTTGCCGGCAGTTGGCTGCTCGCCCTGTCCACTTATCTCGGACGCGTACTCCGCTGGCAGGTCATGATCGCCCCACAACGGCCGCACTCCAGCTTCTGGAAAATCTTCGTCGCCACTGCCATCGGTTTCACCGCCGTTGTACTGTTTGCCCGCGCCGGTGAAGTGGTTCGCCCCTATCTGATTGCCAAAGCAGAAAATGTCTCGTTCTCCTCACAAATGGCCGCCTGGTTTCTTGAGCGGGTTTACGATCTGCTAGTCGTCCTCATCATCTTCGGCATCGCCCTGTCAACCTTTTCGCCGCCCGAAACCACGCTCAGCAAAGGAATGCAATGGGTATTCCACACCGGTGGCGAAGTTGTTTTGATTCTCAGCACAGTCTGCCTCGTTTTCCTGCTCTCGGCCCGATGGATTTCGCCCACCTGGCTTGAAAGCCATCTCGTCCGCCTGCCCCTGCCGAATCTACTCAAAACCAAAGCCGTCGATATTCTCCAGTCCTTCTGGGCCGGAATGGAATCGTGCCGCAGCCTGCGTGCAGTTGTACAATTGATCTTCTACACCTTTTTTGAATGGGCAATCATCGTTGGTTGCTACCTTTGCCTGTTTCGCGCTTTTCCGTTTGGCGAGCGATTTACCATTCTGGATATTTTCGTATTTCTAGGCTTCGTCGCCTTTGGCAGTATTGTCCAGCTACCCGGAATCGGGGGCGGCGTCCAATTCGTCGCAACTGCTGTACTGAACGAACTGTTCCTCATCCCCATCGAACAGGCCAGTAGTGTGGCAATCCTGATTTGGGCCACCACTTGGGTGTTGATCGTCCCGTTTGGCCTTGTGTTTGCCGCCCACGAAGGCCTGCGCTGGCGTAGTTTGAAGAGTTTGGATAAGGAGACATCGAATCCGTGACCTGCCCGTTTTGCGCCTACCGCGAAGATAAAGTAATTGATAGCCGGGAATCTAAAGAAGGCGATTCCATTCGCCGCCGCCGTCAGTGCCTGTCTTGCGAACGCCGCTTCACCACCTACGAAAAGATTGACGAAATTCCTTACATGGTGATTAAGAAGGATGGCCGCCGGGAGAAATTTGAACGCCAGAAGATCCTCAATGGCTTGATCAAAGCCGCCGAAAAGCGCCCCATCGCCGTCACCAGACTCGCCGCAATTGTTGATCTGGTGGAAGGCAAACTGGCCGATAGCGCCGAACGTGAGATTCCAACCACCGAAATTGGTGAAATGCTGATGGAAGCCTTGGGTGCTCTCGATAAGATCGCCTACGTCCGATTTGCGTCCGTGTACCGGAACTTCCAGGACGAACAAGCCTTCCTTTCTGAGTTGAAAGAGTTAATTCGCCTTAAAAGTCCTGAGAAATAAATCCGCTTCCTGGCACTTCTTTACCAGGTTTGCCACTAAGCTATTGAAACAATTGGTGTTTTATAGACCCACCGGCGGGTTGTGCTCATTTATAGCAAAAAGTAACCAAATGCCTTCTCCTGCATCAATACATAGTAGGAGTAGGCCCGACAAGCAGCGAATCTGGAAAATATGGTGGGAATTGAAATCGGGTGTTAACAAATCACCCGGTCAATGCTATACTCGACAAGGCGTTTATTCTGCCCTCTTGTGCTCGTGCGGGTTAAACCGTCTCTGCGGCCAGTAGCAGTAAGCCTATTATTTTCATAGAGTTGCGGCGGGAAAAGCAAAATCTAGATGGATCATTTTGAAGATCAGTTTTCAACAGACGCCAGTGAGCCCCTCGGTCTACCCTTCGATGAAGAAGCTAATTTTTTTCATCCAGAAGAGGTGCATGACGGGGATGACTTTCCGGCCTCCCAGCAAGTCGAAGAATCGATTTACACTGACGACCCAGTACGCGTATATTTGCGCGAAATGGGCTCAGTGCCACTGCTTACACGCGAAGGCGAAGTGGAACTTGCAAGACGTATGGAACGCGGCAAGTTACGCATGCAAAAAGCAATCAGCCGCTCTCCGCTGATTCAAGCCTTGGCCGTAAGCTTTGCCGACGCCATCAAGCGCGGTGAGTATGAAATAGATAACTTTGCCGATCTTGGTGGAGGCGCTGATATTGAAGAAGGTAGCGCCGCTGATATCAAGCGTCGCAAAGACGTAGCTCAGAAATTTACTGACCTTTCTCTGGTTTACAAAAAGCAGCACTCTTTGCAGGATAAAATGCTGCAAGCGGTAGCTTTGAAGGGACCGGCAACCAAAACTCCAGCAGGCCGCAAGGCCCGTCGCCGTGCGGTTGGCAAATATGCCCGCTCGGTTGTGGAAGTTAGCAAAGCAATTCGCGCAGTTCCTTTTCTCAACAGCAAGTGGAAGCATTTCGGTAAAGAAATTGACCGCGCTGTTGACGAAATTACGCATAACGATCAGGAAGTCCGTCGCCTGGAAGAGCGTGGCGGTGCCCAAAATCAAGTTCGTATTCGCGATCTGAAAAAAGAGATCAAGCGCCAGGAAACGGTTGCTGGTGCCTCGCACGTTGACCTCAAGCATACGGTAACGGTAATCCGTCACGGCGAAATTGAAGCCGAGCGAGCCAAGAAAGATCTGGTTGAAGCCAATCTTCGCCTGGTTGTTTCTGTCGCCAAGAAATATGTAAACCGTGGTCTGCACTTACTGGATTTAATTCAGGAAGGCAACATCGGATTGATGCGTGCAGCCGACAAGTTTGAATATCGCCGCGGCTATAAGTTTTCAACTTATGCTACTTGGTGGATTCGTCAGGCTATCACTCGCGCCATTGCCGATCAATCGCGCACCATTCGTATTCCCGTTCACATGAACGAGAGCATGAACAAGTTTTTGCGTGCCACCCGCGAGCTTGAAAAAGAGCTCGGCCGTGCACCAACAAACGAAGAAATCAGCCGTCGCATGGATATTCCGGTGGAGAAGGTTCAGAAGTTGAAGACCATCTCACGCGATCCTGTGTCTCTTGAAACGCCGGTTGGGCGTGACGGGGAATCGGCTTTGGGTGATTTGATTGAAGATCGCTGGGTCGGCTCGCCGGTCGATGCGGTAATTGAATCGAACGTCCGCGATGAGACTGCAAATATTTTGAAGACGCTCAGCCCGAAGGAAGAGAAGGTGATTCGCCTTCGTTTCGGTATCGGTTGCGAGCGTGAGCATACGCTGGAAGAAATTGGTCAGGAATTTGACGTCACGCGCGAGCGCATTCGTCAAATCGAAGCCAAAGCGTTGCGCCAGTTGCGCTCGCCCGAACGGGCCCGCCACCTGCGCGCCCTTCTCGCCGCCCGTTAAGTTTGTTCATTGTTTAGTTCCTCCGATTAGCCGGCTGGATTTCCTGCAAGGGAAAATCAGCCGGTATTTTTTTGATCTAAAATGTAATAAGCAAGTCTCCGATCGTAACCATAACTTATCGATAAAGTCAGAAAGTATTTTCTTGCAGCTTTTGTAAAACAGTGATAATTATTACGTAACCGATAGGTATTCGATGTTTAATGATATTGATCCTCGTGTCGATATGGCAATGAATCTGATCCATGAAGATCCAATCTTTCCTCACGCCATTACGTCATTGGCCGCTAATGTGCATGTTTCCACCTCACATTTCAGCCAGTTATTTAAAATGCAGACTGGGATGCCAGTAGCAGCATTCATCCGCAGATATAGAATAGCCCAATCTCTTTATCCTCTCCAGCATACAAGCCTGACGATTAAGGAGATTGCTTCGACCTGTGGTTTTTCGCAGGACACAATTTCATCATGCCTTTAAACGTACCTATCAATTTTCGCCCGCTCAATTTCGTGATTCGCAAAAATCGTTGGTTTTAGCACACAATTATATTTGACAACACGGGGCAAGTCGATTTATGATCGCTATCAAGGCAGAAAGAAATAGCTTTTAAGTAAGTAGAGAGTCACTCGATGCAACATCTTAAGGGGATATAAACCGTGATTGTTTCGATTGAAAAAATGGCCAGCATCGCGCTGGTTGTTGCTTGTGCAATTGTTAGTGGCGAAGCAGCCTTCAAGACGTACCGTAGTCTGGTGCCGCCGCAACCTGTTCCGATCTACCGTGCCGGCGACATTATCAAGGATATGCCCATACTGGATTTCAAAGGTTCAGCCCAAACTGTATTAGTTGTGACAGCAAGCACATGTCATTTCTGTACTGAAAGCATGCCATTCTACAAGAGTTTGGTTGAAATCAGCGCACAATCGAACAACCGAATTGTCGCCCTGTCGGCCGAGGATCCCCGTGTGAATCGAGCATATTAGCTTCGTACGGCGTATCTGTTCAAAATGCATTGTCTCTTAAGGATGCGAATGTAAAGATTCGAGCGACCCCGACGCTAATCGTTGTTCAATCAGATGGAAGGGTTGTGAATACATGGCAAGGAAAGTTGGATGTGAAGTCGGAACAGAAAGTAATTAGGGCGATCAGTCGCCACTAATCGTCGAGGATCAGTACTCACTTGATTGCATATGATTGCTTGTCCTTGAATTAAAGGCACCAAAAAGGAGAAAGTCAATGAAAAAACTAGGATTATTCCTGTTAGTGTGTACAGTTCACTGGGGGATTGCGGTTTTGCCGGCATATGCGGATAGCTGCAACCCGTCAATATGTGACACTGGGTGCAGCGCAATCTGCGGCGAACAAGGACACTCGGTAGTTTCGGCGTCCTGTTGTCCAGATGGAATCTGCTATTGTTATTGTGCTAACGAAGAGGCTCCGCCGCTCGGAGGTTGTCCTTCATAGTGGAAGTGATAGCCCATTGAAGTCTAGGTAAGCCATAGTCGAAAAAGGCTGGCATTTCATACGAAAGTTCATCTATTGTCTAGTTATACTATCCGTGCTCATTCCGAATCTAAGAGCTCAAGGTTCTCGCGATAACGAGTTTAGTAAAGTAGAGGGACTGCTCATAAATCAAGTGACAGGCCAGCCGATACCAAAAGGTTCGATTACCTTAGTCCCAAGCAACTTTGCACTGGGCAAACAAACCGAAATCAAATCTCGTTCACAGCTGCGAAGCGTTACCTCCAACGAGGAGGGAAAATTCATAATCGAACAAGTCGAACTCGGGATTTACACGCTAAAAAAGCTGATCGGCCCGGATACATCCCCGCCACTTACAAGGCTTCTGGTTCAAGCCTACTTCAAGTGTTGAAAGACCGTGCGACGGTAATCCGGTTCGGGATTATGCCTTACTCAGTCATTGAGGGGCAGGTGGTTGATGAAGACGGCAGTCCGACAACGGAATTTAAAATAACCACACTCCGCGCCACTCGCTCCGCTGGACGCTGGAAATACATCGCAACTGGGACCCCTTTGAAGGTAGACGACATGGGCAGATTCCGAATCGCCAATCTTCTACCAGGGCGTTTCAAACTTGTGGCGGTACCCACTCGTCGGGTTGAGCCCGCAGAAAATATAGCCAACTACGTTTCAACCTTTTACCCGAGCTCTCTTTTCATTGCCGATGCAGAATCTATTCCTGTGGATGGGGGGAAGGAAGCTCGCGCTACAATCCGGTTGCGGAAAGAGCGAGTGTTCAATGTACAGGGCAAAGTAATTGACGCCGCATCAGGAGCCGCTCTGAGTGGTTTCCTATTGATCTTGAATCCAACTCAGGGTAATCATTCTGGATCCATCACGCCGAATGCCCCGGTTAGTACTGTAAGAGACGGGTCTTTCTATTTTAAGGACGTAATACCGGGGTCTTACTCGATTGAGCCCTCCAACATGGTGATGATAGTCAACGGCTCCTCGCGACTTGAGTCTAAGTTTTTTGGACACCACCAGGTTATGGTGAAGGATCATGATCTTTCCGATGTGTTGGTCCCACTCCAGGCAGGCGTGATAGTTCGCGGAAAATTAATACAGCAGGCACAGGACAAACCCCTTTCGACTAAGTCCGTTGTTCGCCTTTCCGCCGTAAGTAGCCTGGGCCGGGATTTCAGCGCCAACGTGAGCACTGACGGAACATTCGAGATTCTAACCGTAGCCCCAGAGCAGTATAGAATTCATGTTCTAAATCTACCAGAAGGTAGTTACCTCAAGACTGCCAGTTCAGGAGACCAGGATGTCACAATCACGCCACTCGACCTCAGCAGTGGTGTTGGAGCAACGCTTGCAATCACCATTTCACCGAAAGCCGCAACCGCCACCGGAAGCGTGTACCGTGAAAGTAGCGGTATAGCAGCCGATGTTTTGGTAACCCTTGCCCCTACCGATGCCTCCCGCAGAAGTGACCCTGGCACGTCTCGAAAAGCCAGGACCGATCAGAACGGGCAATTCGTTCTTAAGAATTTACCACCGGGAGAATACCGTATTCTTGCTTGGGAGGAAATTGACGATGAACTGGCGGTGGATCCAGAATTCCGCTCCGCATTTGATGCCCAGTCCGCTCGTATCGAATTATCAGAAGGGTCCAATCTGCATGTGGACCTACGGAAGCTTGTTAGCGAAGATAGTGCTAAATTTGAAGCCTCGAAGATACGGTAATGAGGTTGGGCTCTGCGGAGGATTTAACTCTTTGTGCCACATAAACGGACTCAATTCCTCAAAGTAGCCGCTCGCGTAATGTTGATGGGTTCAAATATCTAGTACGTGCGAGGTGTTGCTCGTCACCCCTAATCTAAGCCATAGAATATTCGTTTCATCGCCGCGCGAGTTTCCGGCGCACAACGAACCCAATTCCCCTCCCCGCCAATCCAAACAATCAGCTTCACTGAAAGTGAATACCTCAATTTCCCTTAGTTTCATGGACAAGCAAAAGTCGAAAGGGTAGTGCTTCCGAGCATTCTGATATAGTCGAACTCGAAGGTTCAGACAGAATGATGGAAAAAGATCGAGGAAAAGACCGGGGACGGGGGGCTTAAAGGATCGGGGACGCTAAGCCGACCTTGCTACCCTGCAATTGTTCGGAACTCCGCCCTTGCGCCATGCTGCTGGATCCTGTATAACTGATTGAAAGGCTATCGATTGAGGTGCCCGCTATGTCTTTGCGAATCCTATGGATAACTGCCGCCTTGTTCCTGCCGGCGATGATGTTCGGGCAAAATGGTAATGCTACAATCAGCGGAATCGTCCAGGACTCCCACCAAGCCGCAGTCGTTGGTGCCAGAATCTCGATCCGGAACATCGACAATAACGCGACTCGTGAACTGATTGTTTCCGCTGACGGAGAATTCACAGTCACCAACCTAACCCCTGGCCAATATGACTTGCGAGTGGCGCATGATGGGTTCAAGACGCATGTCCAAACGGGTATCATGCTCGAACTCGGCCAAGTGCTCCGCACCGAAGTGATGATGCACGTTGGCAGCGTCACCGACTCGGTTACCGTCTCCACCGAAGCTTCTTTAATTAATACTGAGGTAGGTGCAATTAAAGGCGACGTCATTCTCCAACAAGAGATTAATGATATGCCGCTCGATGGGCGTGACTTCACAGACCTCGCGTTTATGGTTTCAGGCGTCGTTCCCATGGCCCAGGGTGGCCAGGGCTCAGGGCTGAATGTGAATGGTGCACGATCTGACTCAACCAATTATTCCGTGGACGGGTTCAATAACCGTAATCCGCGCGGTGCTGCGGCCCAAGTTAGGCCGAACGTTGGCGCCATACAGGAATTCAAAATGGAAGTGGCTGGGTTCTCTGCCGAAACCGGGCGCATGGCCGGGGGCAACATTAATATGGTATTGCGATCTGGAACGAACCAATTTCATGGAGATGTTTTTGAGTACATTCGTAACGACATCTTTGACGCACGTTCGTTTTTTGATCAAAGAAAGCAATCCCTACGACGTAATCAATTCGGAGCAACTTTGCATGGCCCGGTGATAATTCCCAAAGTGCTCAACGGGCGCGACCGCACATTTTTCATGTTCAGTTGGGAGTCGTTCCGGGAAGTGTTAGGGCAAAGCCAGATCGGCAACGTCCCGACATTGTTGCAGCGCGAAGGCGATTTATCAAAATCTTTAGTGCCAGTCACTGGAGCGCCGCTGTATTTGAAGGACCCTCTGGCAACCGGTAGTTGCACGGCCACCGTGAAAACTGCCTGCTTTCCAGGCAACAAAATACCAGCCAGCCGATTCCACCCCATCGCGTTGAAACTCCTGCAATACTATCCGCTGCCCAACCGCCCCGATCCTTCGAATAACTACATCAGCCAGGCAAAGGACTTTGATGTCTGGAACAGCTTCGTGTGGAAGATTGACCACCGATTCCGCGAGCGCGACACCATGAGCTTTCGGGCTCAGGTG
>JBBRJC010000019.1:0-15873 GCA_038220135.1 Bryobacterales bacterium
CTCTATTGCGTGGTCAGGACTTCGGCGTGGAACTGCAATTCACCAACTTCCGGACAAACTAGGCATGGGCAGGCGCATCGAATCGTTGATGATCCCTGGCCCTGCCGGCCGCCTGGAAGCACTGCTTGAAGAACCGGAAGAAGGCGCACCCAAACGCGCGATTCTGGTCTGCCATCCCCATCCTCAGCACGGCGGCACCATGCACAATAAGGTGGTTTATCGCATCGCCCGTGGCCTGCGCAAATCAGGCGCGGTGGTGCTGCGCTTCAACTATCGTGGCGTGAATTTGAGTGAGGGCGAATACGCCAATAGCGTTGGGGAACAAGCTGATGCCGAGGCCTGCCTGGCAGTGCTTCGGGAACGCTACCCGGAGCTGCCGTACTCGATTGCCGGGTTCTCCTTCGGCTCGCGCATCGCACTGCGCATGGGCAAGGAACCTGGCCCGGAACGGATCATTGCCGTGGGCTTCCCGACGGTTTGTAAGGACCGCTCGTTTCTTGAAGCACCATATGCCACAGAACGCATTTTCGTCCATTCAACGAACGACGAATTCGGCCCCCGGCGTGACCTCGAAAACTTAGTAGCCGATTTAACCGGCCAGGTGGAGTTGTACTTTGTGGAAGCGAGGGATCACTTTTTCGCGGACAACCTGGATGGGTTTGAAAAAATAATCGAAAGTCTCTAGTTCCGGCTCTGCCGTAGTTCGCGCTCCAGCATGCGGCTGGCCCGCTCCCCAATCAGGTCTGCAACTTTCTCCAACAATTCCGGCACATCTTCCGGCTCGATCAACACATCGCCGCTGCTTGACGCATCAACTGTATGGTATGACCGCAGCAACGCTGTGGCCGGTTTATAGTCCATGGACCGGGCAAATGCCATCACCTGCAACCCAGCTTCAGGAGACTCGGAATGCAAGTCGCTCAACACTAACGAATACTCCGTATGCTGCAACTTGCGGACCGCCTCGGCCGACGAGGAAGCCGAATCAACCGTATACCCACCCATGGTTAATACCGTTTGGAGGGTCAACCTGGAAGTGGGATCGTCGTCAACAAGGAGTACTTTAGCCATTTCAATGGCTTTTTCCTCAAACGCTAATACTGCTCTTGATCCCATAATCACTCTTAGAATAGTGTAAGGCAAAAAGGCAGAATTGGAAGGCCTAATTTTGAACTACTCCGGTAGTTGATATGTGAATCCATAGAAGAATCTCATACCAACTACCATTTGATACCGCACTCTCTATCATAAACACATAGAATCAAAGGCTTGCATAACTACATTGGTAGATATTAAATACCCAGCCAACGCTATAGATTGTTACGGAAGGGCATTTTTGTGAGGAATAGTACTATCCTTTTCGCACCCTGCCTTCGTACTAAAGCCTGTTTGGTTCAAACAAAACGACTATAAGTGTAGTTTAAGCGCCAAAAACCCGGCCAAAAATGTAATCCACATTCTTCAGCTGCCGGTCCACCGCAAACGCAGACTGAATTTTCTCCAACGACAAGTGGGCTAACACTTCCGGCTCATTTTCGATGGTCGTCCGGAAATCACCTTCTTCCTGCCAGCAGCGCATGGCATGCCCCTGCACCAACTTGTATGCCTTTTCCCGCAACATGCCGGCGGCGGCTAAATCCAGCAACAATTGTCCGGAAAAGATCAGCCCCTTGGTCTCGTTCAAGTTCCGCAACATCCGATCGGGATGAACAACCATTCCGTCGATCAGCCAGATTGTCTTCGCGAGCAGATAATCTACTAAAATTGTAGAATCTGGAATGATGACGCGCTCCACAGAGGAGTGGGAAATATCGCGCTCATGCCAAAGCGCAATGTTTTCGTAAGCCGCCTGCACATTGGAACGCACCACGCGCGCCAAGCCGCAAATCTGCTCGCAGGTGACTGGATTGCGTTTGTGCGGCATCGCCGAACTGCCCTTTTGCCCTGCTCCGAACGGCTCTTCCGCCTCTCTGACTTCTGTCCGCTGCAAGTGCCGGATTTCGAGAGCAATCTTTTCGCAGGTTGCCGCAATCAGAGCCAAAACATTCACATAATTAGCGTGCGAATCACGACTCACCACTTGCGACGAAATGGCTGCGGCGTGCAGTCCCAGACGCTCACATATTTTCTCTTCCGCTTCCGGGCCGATGTGCGCAAACGTGCCTACAGCCCCGGAAACTTTGCCCGTCCGCATATCGTCAGCAGCAGCAGCCAGGCGCTTCTGATTGCGCCGCAATTCGTCAAACCATAGTGCGATTTTCAGGCCAAAAGTGATGGGCTCGGCATGAATGCCATGCGTGCGCCCCATTTGCACGGTATGTTGAAATTCAAGCGCGCGCCGCTTCAAAATCCCTAGCAACTGTTCCACACCCCCGGAAATAAGCTCGGACGCCTGCTTCACCAGCAGCGCCTGCGCGGTATCCACAACATCGTTTGAGGTCATGCCGTAGTGGAACCAGCGCGACTGCTCACCGACGCCCGCTGCCTGCATCTTTTCAGAAACAGCGGTGGTAAAAGCAATTACGTCGTGCTTCACCTCGCGTTCCACTTCCTGAATCCGTGCCAGGTCGAAATCAGCATGCGCCCGGAGCGCAATTGCAGCCTCCACCGGCACATCACCCATTTCCGATAAGGCTTCAGCGGCTGCCAGTTCAACGGCAAGCCAGGCACGGTATTTGCCCTCATCACTCCAAATGCGCCCCATATCCGGGCGTGTGTAGCGTTCAATCATTCTTGTTCAATTGTTTCACATGAAGGCGAAAGGACAAGCATAACCCTGTGAATTTTGAATTCCCGGATGACGTGCGGCATTTCATCGCAACCAAGACCAAGAAAAAGCCTCGGCGCTCACCAAAACTTGACCACTTGTGCTCAATTAGAGTTGACCAGCCTAGGAGGTACCCCTTGGCCCGTAAGGCATAGGTGGGCAAGACGTTATCATCCCTGGCCACGCCGGGCTGGTGGGTCGTTTCTCGTGAGCATACCCGGGTAATTTCTCGCGAGCGCCGAAGCCAAGAGCAATCTTTCGGGAATTGGAAGATGCAATGGGTTTCGATAGGTACATTGCAACTTCCCCTGGAGAATTGATGTCGGGGCTATCCGTTGTTAAGCATCGCGCCCGCCACAACAAAAATGAAGGTAAGGAAAATAACAGGCGATGCCACGCCCAACGCCTTGCCCTTGGGAATGTTCAGTAGTGCCGCCAGCCCAATTACCAGCACCAGGAAATACCAGATATTGAACAAGCTGAAAAACTTGCAGAACCCGATGATCAGACCGCTCGCCCCTTCACCCAGAAACATGTCCGGCCCAAACGACGGCGTCAATTCCTTCATGGAAGAAATTTCGCCCCGGAATTTCAAGACGATCATTGTCGCGATTTGACCCACTGTAAGCACCAGTCCCGCATGCGCCACAAACGTGAACAATCGTCCAAAGCTGCCCTTGGCATCCATAACCGAAGAGGCGGCAAACAGCACTAGTGCAACCAACGCAATCATAGCCACAATTATCAGTGGCGCAATAACCAACTGCGCCTTAGACACGGTTTCCATCATGTCGAGAGCTCTTTGCAACTGCTCGCCAGACAAGTTGCCGGGTGGGTTGGAACGCATCACCGAGATTGCAATCGGAGACATCGTCATGCCGACGATGATCGCAGAGATACTTTGCAGAACTACCGGTGAAACCCAGGCAAATTTCCCATCCATCTGTTTGGCGGCTTCCGCAGGATCGATGAAAATATTCAGAATTGCGTAAAGGGGATTCATGGATGTTGATTATATAAAAGAAAAAGGGCCAGCGCGTTGCCGCGTCCTGGCCCTCATCCATAACCAACTACTTTTCTAGAACAGCAATTTCAACCCAAACTGCAATTGACGCGCAGGATAGGTGCTGGTGATGGTGCCAAATACGCTGTTGGAACGATTTCCGTTAGGCGCCGAGAAATTGGTTTTGTTCAAGAGATTAAATGCTTCTGTGCGGAACGACAACTTGAACCGTTCAGTGAGCGCGAAATCCTTGTGAAGACCAAGGTCCATTTGATAGAAGTTCGGAGCGCGGGCGATGTTGCGGCCTGCGTTACCGAATGGCTGGCTGCGATCAGTTGGCACCACAACGTTGGCCGGGTTCAGCCATTGCTGCGGCGTGCGTGAGCCAGCAGGAGCCATAGGATCGCCTATGATATTTGGACGATAGTTAGGCGAACCGCTAACACTGAATGCAGAAGCCGGGCTATAGGTAAGGTTTACAGGTACGCCCGTTGTCATCGTGTTCACCATCGACAAGCGCCAGCCACCCAGTAAGGTGTCGGTCGCCTGGTTCCAATTGCCGCCCATCTTCTTGCCTTTGCCGAAGGGCAGGTCGTAGAGAACCGTGGTTGTATCGTTGAATGGCTGATCGTAACCACCCAGACCCTTTTCACTCTTCAGGTCGCGGAAGTTAACGCGGGAATTGTCGCCGTTGTTTGCTTCCAGGTGGCCGCTGGCGTTATCAATCGCCTTCGACCAAGTGAATGAATTAAGGATATAGACACCTGCGCTATAGCGCTTTTCGAGTTTCATCTGCAATGCATTGTAGTTGAGGAAGCCGCCGCCGTAAGCAACCTGGATCAGGCCGAAAGCCTGAATCGGACGGCGTGACTGCAAGCTCAGGTTTTCCGTCGGCCCATTCGGACGAGCCTGGTTATAGTCACCCAAAATCATGAGGCCAACGCCGCGTGTTCCGACGTAACCCAAGTCCAAAACCAAACCCTTAGCCAATTCCCGTTGTACTGTCACGTGCCAGGTTTGAATGTAGCTGGTTTTGTAATCCTGAGGAATATAGTTGGTGCGAACATTGATCTGCTTGGTGTTGTTGACCGACAGGAAGCCATCAGGATAACCCTGCTGCGTGGTTCGAAAGCAGGTACCTGGGGCTTGGGTGTTATTAGTGCACAATGCAAGACCAGAGCTGCCTGAAGCCGCCGGCAACTGATCAATTGTGGGGTTCACAATATTCGGCAGGTTGTAGGCGAGCAGGTTTTCTCCACCCATGCGATTAAAGTGGATGTAGCTCACGCCGAAAGCGCTGCGAATAACAGTTTTCGGGTTCACTGTGTAAGCCATGCCAATGCGCGGAGCGAAGTTATTGCGGTCCGGATTGACCAGGCCACGTTCATAAGCACTTCCAGCCTTTGCAAACACCAAAGAGTTGGAAGTTGGATCGAAGTTGGCCAGCTTGTTTGTATCCAAATATTGCGGCGTGGAATATTCGTAGCGAAGGCCCAGGTTAAGGGTCAGGTTACGAGCGGGCTTCCAATCGTCCTGCAGATAGAAGAAGTTCATGGTCTGCAAATACTTCACAATTGCTGCATTGTTCAACTGATAATTGCTGCGTGCGCCAAACAGGAAGTCGGCCACAAAGCGATCGTTATTGGTTAAGCTACCAGGCGCCTGGCTGAAACCACCACCGTAAGTATCGCCACCCGACTTGGGATTGAAGTCGTCAATATCGATCCGGAGTGACTGCATTTCCCAACCAGCCTTCAAGCTGTGCTTGCCCAACAAGTAAGAGTAATTCACCTTGGGGTTGATCACGGTGGGGTTCTGGAATTGCGGATTGCTGCCCTGTGTTCCAAGTCCAGTGTAGCCGTTGATGGACTGGCCGTAGAGGCCACCGGTGTAGCGTGGGTCGGTTGGATAATTCGCAAAGCCGTACTTTGAAGCAAGGCTGGGGGTTCCAACAAACAGCGGCGTCTTGCCGGCTTCCGTTTTGGAAACGGCGAAGCGGAAATCGATCACTGAACGGGTGCTGACGGTGTAGGTGCCGCCAACGTTGACTTGCCAGCTCATAACGCGGATGTTGCCGTTGCTGTTGCCACCAACAATGCCTGGGATGGAAGCAGGCACTAGCGTGTTCTGCAAGCGATGGCTATAGCGACCCTGTAGGGTGAACTTCTGGTTGATGTACTGATCGTAACGAACGTCGCCCTTGTCGGTATCGGTGGGTTGCTTGGGCAGAGTTTGCAAATTGTTGGCGGCACCGGGTAAATTCGGGGCTGGCAATTCTGCGAACACGCCTTTGGCGAAAGCGGTGATCTGGGCATCTGGAATTTTACCGTCGCTGTAGATCTGGCCGGTGTAAGGGTTCATGATCGGGTTGGCGAAGATACCAGCGCGTTGGTTCAGAGTTGGAACAGTGGCAAATAAGATTGCTTTTTCCAGGCGGCGGAATCCTTCGTAATCGACAAAGAAAAACGCTTTGTCTTTGCGAATGGGGCCGCCGAAGGCAACACCATATTGATTTTGAATCAGTGCCGGTTTGCCGGTTAGTGGCTTGAAGTAGCCTGTTGCGTTCAATTCTGTGTTGCGCAAAAATTCCCAGCCGGCACCGTGAAACTGGTTGGTACCGCTGCGGACGCTCACATTGATAATGGCACCACCAGCGCGACCGTATTCGGCGCTATAGCTGCTGGTTTCCACCTTAAATTCCTGCACAGCGTCAGGCGACAACTGCACCACTTGATTGGTAAACCCTTGATTGGAAGTGCCGTAAAAATTGTTGTCTACGCCATCAATCATGAAATTGTTCTGGCTGCTGCGCATGCCGTTCACGTTGAACGAAGCATCGCGAGGCGGAACGCCGTAAGACAGATCCGATTTGCGAACCCCTGGGACCAACAGCGCGAGGTCGGCATAGTTGCGTCCGTTGAGTGGGAGGTTGGCCACTTGTTGGGCACCAACTACGGTACCGCGAGAGCTGTTTTCGGTTTCCAGTTGTGCGGCTTGCGCCTCAACAGTGACCAATTCAGTGACTTCGCCTACCTGCAGGTCTAAATCGACACGCTGGCGGGCATTCACGGAAACGGCAAATTCAGAAGCATTGGCTTGCTTGAAGCCCTTGGACTGAGCGGAAACTTTGTAGCGGCCGATCTTCACGTTCACAAATTGAAAATCGCCTGTATCGTTGGTGGTGGTCGACGTTACAACGCCGGTTTGTACATTGGTTAGGGTGACTGAGCTGCCAGCAATGGGGAGCTTCGAGGAATCGCGTACAGTGCCGAGCACCGTTGCGGTATCGAACTGCCCAAAGGCACTGGCAGTCAGCAGCAGTGCGGAGAGCGCAATCTGCAGGAAATTGGAATTAAGTGCTTTTGTAGCTTTCATATGTTGTTTTATTGACGTCAAAAAAGTTAATCCCTCAACCGCTGCTTCTAGAAGCGAGACGGCCGATGAAGAGCGAGAGGTTGCTCCAACGGTAGCAGCTACCCTTGTCGCGACAATGAATAGAGTATTACAGTTTGGTTACAGAGGGAAGGGTTATTTCACTGAGGAAAGTAAATACTGCAATCTGAAGCTTCATTTCTTCCATTATCCCCCATTTTGAGCAGTCGAGGCTGTAAACATAAGCGAAATAAAGGCAATGTCATACTTGACTGACATGCGTCAACCTACTACGAAGGTAGTTGCGTGATAGGAGCGTTTTCTGGAAATCTAATTTTTGTTTTCCGGTTTTCTTCGCTGAAAGATTTCTGTCCAATGCGATCTTCGATCACAGCTAAGAAACTCTTAGGAATCAATGGTTTATGATTGACCCCTTGCAAGAGCCATGTTAGAATAGCACTGACTTCTGGTAACCAGGAGTCGGGATCTTTGGGTAGAAAGGTTAAGATTTCCCTCAATTGCGCCGATGCGCTTCTTGTGTGCGTCTAATGAAGTATGGGAGGTGGCCGGTAATGGGTGCATATGCTATACCAATATCTCAATTGAAGGCTGAGAGCAGTTTCGCGGTTTCATGGCAGGAGATTAGCTCTATCCCAAGTTGGTTCAGGAAGCCCTTGTCGCTCTGGATCTTGTCAAAAGCATTCCGCATTGTGAATCAATCTATTACGAATGAGATGCTCGGTTCTTTGACGGCGAGCGAAGCTCTCGACCTGCACCAGAGTTTTTCTGAATTGCATGCGGCGGGATCTCGATTGCTTGATCGCCTTGAGTCTCAGTATCTACTTAAGAATTTCCTTCTGGATCACTTTTTTATCAATCAGATGACGGAGGAATTAACAAAATTAGAGGATATCATTGAAGCTCTAGCGTGGGGCGGAGACGATCAGCTTAGGGCTTTTATTGATGGTGCCGTTGCTGACATCGAATCAACTCAAAGAAGCCTCTCTGCGTAATGCGTAAATAGGATTCTGACAATGGGATGCCCTGTTAGCGTTTCTGTGAAGTCTATGGAGCGTTCGCTGTCCCGCCTACGAAAAAGCTTTCCTCGGGTTGACGGCGATATCGCTGGATTGTACGAGGACATCTCAAAAACATCTCACCAGACCGCTGGTCCCGCGAAAGCAGTTCCCGGGTACAGCATGACCGTATGGAAGTACAGATGTGAATCCACCGACATGGGGAGAGGTAAGTCTGGCGGATTGCGAGTGTTGGCCTTCTACTACAAGGGCGGTGATGTACTTTTTCCGTTCCTTGTCTACATCAAAAAGGACTTTGAGAAGGAGCCTGGAGAACAGCCTTCAAAGAAGATTATAGGCAAGCATTTAGAGGAGTTGTTTTCAGAAGTCCTGTCGCGAGGATAAATCAGGGCGCTAGGTATGATTAGACATTCAATGGTAAGTCAGTAAAGTATTAGTGCCGAAGTAAATACGGTTGCTGCCATCCTGGACGGATTCTAGTCTGGTTCAACTCAGGTCGAAATACGCGCGCCAAATTGCAGAGTTCTTGTATTGCGGACAGAAGTAAAATGTTCGAAGGCCGCATTGGTCTGAGCTCCGGCGAAAATCGCGTTTGGTTGTATTCGTTTTATGCCTCTAAGCTGAGACGTGGCTTTCCACGAGCAACTTGTGCAAGGGCTTGCGCAGCAAAGGAAGGGAGCGTTTGTTCAATTGAAAATCCAAATTTTCAGGATGAAATTCGGAACTAAAGCGGCCGGACGAAATTGGTCCAGCCGCCGGAATTGGGTTACTTAGAACGTTAATCGCATCTGCACCTGAACCCAGCGGTTGGTTGCCGCCGTTTGTGCTGTGATCCTGCCGAAGTTGGACGATGTCGGGTCGGTGCTGGGGCTATCCATCTGCGACCGGTTGGCCACATTCAAAGCGTCCAGACGCAGCTGCATATTCACGCGCTCAGTAATGGGCACGTTCTTAGACATATTGGCGTTCCACTGGTTAGTCATATCGCGACGAATACCAGCAATACGCGTTGGGAATTGGCGGACATGGAACGAATTCGCCGTTTTGCCGGAAGTACGCTCGAAGTCAGCGGTATTAAACCAGGTTTCGAACGTGCGGTTCACGTTGCCGATGTTGCTCTTGTCGGAGCCGTAGTAGAACGCATTGCCCCAATCGAGCAGCGGACCGGGCTGAAGCTCATACGTCACAGCCGTCTGCCAGCCACCAATCAAATAGTTCACTGCCTTCGGCGCGTGGGCGAATAAAGTGCGGCCCTTGCCGAAAGGCAGTTCATAAATGCTGGTAAGCACAAGACGATGAGGACGGCCGTTGTTGGACAGGCGCTCTGTGGGGCTTGCGTCAAATTCAGCGTTGTAAAAATCGCGGTCACGAATCTTCAACGCCGTGTAACCCACGTTCAGGTTCCACCCCTTGCTGAAGCGACGGTCAAAGTTCACCTGCATTTCGTGGATCTTGTTGGACCCGGCGTTGGTGGTGTTCCTGGTAACGCCGTTCATTTGCGGATAGGCGCGCAACAAGGTGGACTTGCGAATTGTGGGGGAAGTGAAGAATCCGTTCGTCTGCATGTCGGCCCACACGATTGGCGTGAACTGGCCTGCATTGAAGTTGCCGATGAAGAAGGGATTGGTCACATTAGCATTCAGGTTGTTGGCAATCACATCGTTGCGAACGTTGCCGGTTGCCCAAAATTGCTCAGGCAATGGGGTCTGACTTTGACCGATTAAAATACGGTCGGAATACGAACCGGCGTATGCAACATCAATCACCATGCTGGAGCCGATACTGCGTTGCAAACTGGCGCGCCAGCGTTGTTGACGGGGCCGCGATTCGTTGTAATCGGTGAATCCGAAACCACGGCCCACCTTTGCCATGGCACCGAGTTGATCACGCGTCGGAACATCGAAGCGCGAACCGTCGGCACGAACAGGGAACGGGTCCACCAGGGGACTCTTTCCATTATTCGGATTGGCGTTATCGGGGTAGTTCCAGGTTTGGCCAAAGTTGTTGGTGATGATCGAGCTGGTGCTGCGTGAGAAACCTGATTGATCCACACCGAAGTTGAGAACGTTCAAGGTGTCGAAGTAGATGCCGTAACCGCCGCGAATCACTGTCTTCGAATTAATCGAATAAGCGACACCGACGCGAGGCAGGTACATCAATTCATTCTTGTTCAACGCGCGAGGCTGATTGCCAATACCTGCATAAGTGTTGCCACCTTTAACGATGAATTGCGCTGCAGCGAGTTCCGGAATCGGGTTCTTCGCGTAGGCAGCTTGTGCAGCGGCTGCGATTGGAAGGTCAAGCGAAGGGTTGAACGCACCAATCATACGGTTATACCGTTCGGTGGCTCCCAATTCATATTCCATGCGCAAACCAAGATTGATAGTCAGCTTCTGGTTGACGCGCCAGCTATCTTGCACAAACCAGCCATAGTAGGGGTTGAACAACGCATATGTATCGTTGTTGGCAATGCTGGCACTATTGGGCGTACCCAAAATGAAAGCAGCCCATCCCAGACCGAGGTTTGAGGAAGGTACAAAGCCGTCGTCATCTTTGCGTGTGAAGGAATTGCTGAAAGCAAAATTTCCTGATGTGTTGCCCCCACCGCCACCGGTACGGAACTGGTAGCGGGCATCGAGAGCAGCGCGCATCGTGTGCTTGCCCAGAATCTTTGTCATTTCAGCTTTTGCTGTTGCGCCGCGGGTGCGAGTCCAGGTGGAAATACCGCCGGGGCTAATTGTTGTATAGCCACTTACCGCCATCTGCGGCAAAATGTGAAGGCTCCCTGCCTTCTGGTCAATATAGGTTGGCAGGCCGAGATCGCTGGCTTTATACTCCAACGCTTTCGGTTGGATGTTGCCTTCGCGGAATTGATCAATGGCAACGTTGAAATCCCAAATCGTGGTTGGCGTTTGCGAATACACGACGTCGATGTTGCCACCTTTGTTGTTGCGTACAAGGCCGTTGAGGTTCAATCCACGGGCCGATTCATAGGTCCAATCGCCGCGATCTTCAGGGCCGAAATCGTTGAACGACCAGCGGCCGTACATGCGCCACTTGTCGGAGATTTGATAGTCGACACGGTTGGAATAGGCTTTGTAATCCCAGTTATAAGGAGTGGCGGAAGCAAGGTAGTTGTTCACCGGATCTGCACCAGCATCAAGCACGGTGTTTGGATTTGGGTACAACTTGGTGACAGCATCATAAGCCGGGTTAGCAAAGCGGGCGCGGGGAATGATGTTGCCTGGAAATGGCGTACGGATCACGTGGGTGGCACGAGCCGGATCGGGCCGCGTGGTGGATGGATCGTGAATATTATAGAGCGCCGGATTGTTCTTCAAGGTCAGCATGTCGCTGAAATCGCCGGCGCGGGCTTTCAATGACGGCACGGTTCGATTAAAGGAGGAAGGATCTTCGGTTTTTACGTCTTTAAAGGCGTTGTAGGTGAAGAACCAAAACAGCTTGTTCTTGCCGTTGTACACTTTCGGAATCACAAGCGGGCCGCCAGCGGATGCACCCCAATTATTGGAGCGTCCGGTGGGCTGCTGGTCTGTGGCTCGAAGTTGATTGGCGAGCGTTTTGTTGCCTGCCGCTTCTGCCTGCGCGATTTTAGTGAAGTAATTCTTTTTGACAAAGAACGGCGTACCCTGCCATCGCTGTTGCCAATGTTGCCAGGTGGCTGTGCCATGCAAAGTGTTAGTACCTGACTTTGAAATCATCGTAATCGCCGCGCCTGAAGTTTGACCGATCGAGGCATCGAAGTTGGTTGTCTCCACCTTGAATTCAGCCACCGCATCCGTGTAAGGAAGGTAGGCGGCGCGACGGCCAGGCCCCTGATTTGGGGACCCATCAAGAGTCCAGGAGTTGCCGCCAACGTTGCCGCCGACGTTGTAATCGGACCCACCGGCGTTTGAATGAAGTGCAAGGTAATTGTTCACGCCACCGGTTTGAATGCCGGGCACCAGTTTCACAAGCAGGATGGCGCTGTTACCCATCACAGGCAATTCCATCACGGTCTTGTTATCGAGTACGCGGCCAGAAGTAACAGCGTTGGCTTCAAGTAATGGAGCTTCAGCAGTGACAGATATCGTTTCCTGAACGCCACCAATTTCAAGCCGCAGTTCAACGTCCATCGGGCTGGAAACGTGAAGAGTGACGCCTTTGCGGACGAGCTTTTTGAATCCGGTGAACTCACCAACAACTTCGTACTGGCCTGGCAATAGAAGATTGGCTTCGTAATAGCCGGTGTCGTTTGATTTGAGATTTGTGGTTACGCCGGTGTCCGTATTGCGGACCGTGATGGTGGCACCAGCGATAGAAGCACCTTGGGTGTCTAACACTTTACCGCGGATACTGGAGCGCGTTTCTTGCGCAAACATGGCACAGGCGAACATAGCTACGCCTATGGCAAAACGTGTAAATTGATTCATTCCGACCTCACCCCAGACGTTGGGGCCCCTTTTTTGAAACTTTGGTATGCACGGATTTGGTGGTACTCCGCGCGAACAGTAAATAGTTACAAGAGGATAACATTTTTGTCAGGTGGCAATCGATAGCAATTTTCAAGCTTTAACATTTATCCTGGAAACGGCAGTTGGACAACCGCGAGGCCGTAAAACTTCTTTGGCCACAAGCCTTTGCAGGGAAAGCACTTGTCACCTGGAGGGTGAGGCGCGGAACAGTTAAAAGTTTCAATGATTTTCTCAATTTTGGCGTGATTTGGCGGTCCGACTGTCGTTTCCAGGTTTATGGTGCCTGCGGCTTTTGATACTATGGATTTTCGCCATGGTTCTATCAGACGTCCACATAAAGCACTCAATCACCGAGGGCAGAATCAAGATTTCGCCGCCACTGCCACCAGAACAGTTCGGTAGTTGCTCGGTTGATTTTCGACTTGGCTCGGAATTCAGTGTTTTCGAACACAGCCGATTCGCGTTTATCGATCCGCGGGAGAAAACTGGCATTCAGGACATGATGCGAACCATCATCGTGCCCGAAGGTGAAGCATTTATTTTGCAGCCACGCGATTTTTGTTTGGCAATCACTGAAGAAACTCTGGAATTAGCCGATGATATTATGGGGCGTCTTGAAGGCCGCTCCAGCCTCGGGCGTATCGGGATCATTGTACACGGCACGGCAGGTTTGTTCGATCCAGGTTGGACGGGCAAAGCAACCCTTGAATTGAGCAATCTTGGCCGCGTGCCGGTGGCGCTTTATCCGGGGATGCGCATCTGTTCATTTACCTTTGAGCAGCTAAGTGGTCCATCTTCAATGCCTTACCGTAGTAAACCGGGCAATAAATATGCCGGTCAAACCAGTCCACTGGCGTCTCGGCTGTCGACTGAAGTGTCGCAGGATAAGAAATCGTCTTAGTACTGTAGTGCAATTATGTCCCCGAGCGACCCCGTAATCCCACTTACTGGCTCGCTAAGCGTTTTCTGTCAGAGTTAATCAACCCTCACTTTAGGGCCTCTGCCCAATTCAGACTTTCTCTGCTAGTGAATAGAATTAACCCATAAGCTGATTTCAACCAAAGCGCATTCAAAGCGCCGGACCTCAGAGTCCAAACGAAACGGCTGGCTGTATCTATTCTATTTTTCGCAGGAGAGGGAAATGATATCCTCAACGATTCCAACTAGACCGCAAAAATCGCACTATTCAGAACTAGAATCCGCCCAGGAGTTGGGGCTTACGCTCGACCAATTCCGCACTATTATTAAGCAGCACATCACTTTCGGCCAGGAAGAGGAAGGAAATATCGCCAATACTGCCTACCAAGCTTCTGACCTGCTGTTGCTGCGCTTCCTTAGCGGGCATCTTCGGGCGCAAAATGAGTCCGAACAAGACTAGAGTTTCCGATTGGGCCAAGAAAATCACCTGACGTAGGCTATGTCGTCTAATGTCGGGCATTGGCGTGACGTGTTTTTAGCAGTTTCGGGGTAATCTACTTCTGTCACCCCCAGCGGAAAGTGGTATAGACTATCCCCCCAACCGATTGCGTATCGGAGGCTGTTTTGTTCTCAGAATTTCAAAGCAGCCTCCGCCGCGGTCTCATTCACCCTTTATAGACCCTGCCGCAACAACCATCTCACCGCATTTTGCTGCAACTTCACGTTCATCGGATTCCACAATACATGCAACAGATGGCCTGGTGATAAGTAGCAAATACGGCCTTTACCGTAGTCGTAGGCCCAACCGCCAGGAGCGCGCGGACCTTTTTTCGCGAAATCCAGACCCTCCTCGTTCACCGTTTCCAGGAAAATGTTCTTCGGGTCCTTGTCGTAGTCCATGTAGTGCTGTTCGTCGGTGACCACGAAATCGGTAATCCCTTTGGTGATCGGGTGGTTTGGGTTCGTTACCTTCACTTTAAATGTACGAATGGCCGGATGGCCGGTATAGGCTGCGCCCAACACGTGGCGAAAATCCGGATCGGTCAATCCTACGTGAGTCACATTATGGAGAAACAAAGCCGATCCGCCCTGTTCCACAAACTCGCGAACGGCTTTTCCCTGCTCCGGCTTCATCCAGAAGGCAGGCTTTGCTGAAGTTGGCGGCACCGGTGGATCGGCAACCAGCTTCGGCCTTCCCGTTGCCACCCACGCAGCATTAGTATTCTCATCGGGATAGCCGTCGGGCCAAATCATACCATCGCGGAGGATGATCAGCAGCTTATAGCCGCGCAGGGTTTCAGCATTGAGGTTTTTGGTCTCATCACAAAAATCGATAGAAACCTTTAAACCATCGGTGATGGTGCGGCTCAAGCCGGTTCGAATGTAATCAGAATTGTGATAGCGATCCCCAATTAAAGCGAAGGCAGTGGCCTTTTGTGCGCCACAAACCAAAGGAGCGCCGGTAAGAGCAGCAATAACGGAACGGCGAGAAGGTTTCATGGTGGGCATTCTATCGCATTAATGGAACGATTGGGGAGGGGCTTTTTGCGTTGAAGTTCAACGGGTTGGATTCTTGGTACGATACGATCAAGCGCAGGAGGGTTTGTGTGGACTCGTGTTTTAGTTTGCTCGCTCGCGATGGTTCCGCTTGCTTTGGCAGGTCCGGGTTTTAGCACCATCGGCCGAAAGCACATCAGCCTCGAAATCCGTAAGCCTGGACAGATGCGTCTGTCTAACACTTCGGTGGCCTTCACTGGCAATGTAACTAATCCCCAATACCAGCCCGTATTGGCCAGCCTGTTGACCACTCTCGCCACCGAGATCGTAAAGAATGAGAAGACCTTGGTAGTGAAAGGCACACCGAGGGAGGCGGAATACACCCTGTTCATGAACGTGACGGGGTATTCGGCGCCAAACCCCAAAAGCGAAACGCAGAAAATCGGGAACGCCACCACCGTGATGAAACGCTGGAATGGTTCGTTGAAAGTGGCTTACAGGGTTTTAGACCGCCAGGGTAAAGTCCACGATGCCGGCAATATTTCCTCTTCGTATGACAAAGCCATTCCCGAGGGTGGGAGCAAGGGTGGCCACGTACTTACAGGTTGGATTGACAAAGTACCGGGAAGGTCAAAATCCACTGAACCTGTGCCAGTCACCACGGAGGATCTCATGCAGATCCTGATCCACAAGGCTTCAGGCGAGATCAGTTCAAAGTTGGGGAACACCAGCTCGAAGTTGGACGTGAAGGTGGCAACCGGCGAAGATCATCTGAACCGCGCAGCTACTTTGATGGAGCAAAGGCTT
>JBBRJC010000020.1:0-15661 GCA_038220135.1 Bryobacterales bacterium
TTCTAAATCGGGGTATTTTTGCTCTAGAACGGATTCCAGGCAACGCTTGATAAACCTGCCGCTGTTGTAGGTTACCAGCGTTACAGAAACCATCTCGTTTATTGGCATGGGCGAAGGTTAAAATCCCCTGTTATTATGAAACCGCTTGTTCTCTTCGATACCGCCCTGACCGAATATCAGAACCTTTATACAAAGATTACACATAGTTAACCAAACTGCTATCGGTTTCTGGTTCCGCTCTTCGCAAATCCCTAATACGCAGCGCGGTATAGCTCCCAGCAGTACAGCAGCCGCGATAATCCGCAACCCAGCGGATGAAAAATGCTTTTGCCCGTACTTAAGAAGACTAGCATACCAAGTTGTTACACGGTTGGCATACGGTATTTTTCCCACAGAATGGCCGCCAATGTGACGGGCCCGGACTGCAGGTTGATATACGATTGTGAAACTCTTTTCTTTGATACGTTTACAGAAATCAACATCCTCAAACCAGATCGGATGAAACTGGATGTCGAAGCCCTCTACGGCCAGCCACACATCGCGCCGGACCATCAAAAAAGCAGCAGCTGGTTGATCTACTACAGCGGGTCGAGTGAAATCGAGATCCAGATACCGATAATGACGATTCAACGCATTGTTCGGCCAAACTCGATTGATACCCAGCACTTCAGCTGCCAAAATTGCAGGAGTTGGAAAACGCCGTACCTGAAAGCCGGTTTGTGGTTTATTATCAATGTCATACAATTGACCACAGGCAGCGCCATGGATCAGGCAGGCGTCAATCAGGAGATTAAGTGGTGTAGTGATTTCGACATCTGGGTTGAGTAATAAGACACATAGATACTTTTCGTCCAGGGCAAGAAAGCCCTGATTGGCTGCACCTGCAAATCCCAGGTTCTCTTTATTAGTGATAACTAAATCGGCACCTGCTTCGCGGGCCTCTTCGGCGGAACGATCCGTGGATGCATTATCGATCACGACAACCTGCAATCCGTACTTCTTCGCTGAACTTACAGCTTTAGCCACAACGCCCGCCGAATTGTAGGTGATGACGATCGCTGCAGTTTTGATCATGTCAGCTTGAAATAAAGTTGCCAAAAGCGGTCGCGCGGCGGGTTGCCCTGGAGTGCGGCAATTTCCTGTTCGTGCCGGCGCAGAAAGTCGGCTCGCAGCCGTGGGCCGGCGGTTCGCATCGCTCCAAATGTAGCCACACCTTCCATAACGCCTTCGATTGCGGCCCAGCCAGCATGACGCGTGAACGCCAGGGCCACGAAAAGTATCTGGGCCACCAGAACGGGCCAACTTATGGAAGGAAAGTGCCGGGCTACCAGCCAAATTTGGTTCCGCGCGATTTGCCGCGCTGTTTCCGGGTGCCACTCGCCCCGGGTTGCTGATCCCAAATGAATGCCCGCCACTGCCGGATCGTACATCCCCCAAAGCCCTGCCTTCACGCAGCGTAAGCCGAAATCCACATCTTCAAGGTAGCTGCCGAATCGTTCTTCGAGGGGACCGATTCGCTGAAAAAGGCTGGTGCGAAACACACCGGCCGTGAACGAGGGCAAATCCATAGTTGACACATTGCCTGAAGGTAGCGAGGCTGGTGCACCATGTTCGGCGCGCCAAGCACAGCCGCCGCGGGATATCAGATCGAAGGTGCCATCTATCTCTCCGGGCCGAGCGCCGCTCAATAAACGGCCGGCAGCAAACCAGGCGCCGATTTCGCACAGGTAAAGAAGGCGCTCAAGCCAGTCGCACGGTAAACGGACATCGTTGTTGATGATCAGAACGAATTCCGTCTCCACTTCGGTCAGTCCGCGATTGACGGCGCGCGCGAAGCCAGCATTTTCGCCCATCTGAATTAAACGCACTCCAGCTTTGGCCGCCAGCGTTGCGGTTTCATCGGGTGAGTCGTTGTCGACCACAATAAATTGACGGATCGGGGCAGTTTGCGCACGTAAATCTTCCAGTAACTGAGCCGTCAGATCCCAGCGGCCATGAACTGGAATTACGGCTGTTACTTCAGACACTGCGCCGCCTTGGGGAGGCGGAAAAGCGCTTTTTCACCAGAAAAAATAGATTGGCGAACCCATCACGCCATGGATTGAGTTTAATTTCGCCCAGCCGCGACGAGTATTGAATGGAAATTTCCTGAAAACGGACGTTCGGGTTCTTCAATGCTTCGATTTTGATTTCTTCCGAAAATGCCATGCCGTCGCTTTCGAGCGTCATTTCTTCCAGGATAGACCGCCGGAAAACCCACATGCCCGATTGCGAATCGCGCACCCAGCGGAAGAACAAAAAGCTCATCGCAACAGAAAGCACCCAATTGCCGAATTTATGTTTGAAGCTCATCGCACGGCTGTCGCGCACTGGAAAGCGGCTGGCGTTTAGGAAGTCGGCTTCCAGATGCAGGAACGCTTCAATCAGGTAGGAAATTGCATCAGGCGGATAGCTGTGATCGCCATCAAGGGTAATGATTATGTCGCCCGAGGCGTGGGCGAACCCTTTTTTATAGCTGCGCCCGTAGCCACGCACTTCCTCGCGGATGACGAAGGCCCCCAATTTTTCTGCCACCTCTGCCGTACGATCGGTAGAGTTATTGTCGACAACAATTACCTCGTCAACGAATTCGGGCATGCGCCGTAGCACCTGCTCAATGCCCTGTTCCTCGTTGAGGCATGGAATGATCACCGTAATGCGAAGAGCTTTATACAAACCGCCATTGTAACGGGCGAGCGCGGTAAAGTAGAAGCATGAGGCTTAATTTTCCTGTCCTCGGCTCGCTGGCCCTTTTTGCCGCAGCCACTCTTTCGGCCGCAACTCCTGAGCTAAAGCAAGTCAAGAAAGTCTACTTTCTGCAAATGACTGCCGGGCTCGACCAATATATCGCGCATCAACTTACCCTTGGTAACGTCTTTGAAGTGGTAACCAATCCAAAGCTGGCCGACGCAATTTTCTCGGATCGCATTGGCGAAGGGTTGGAGGCAAAGCTTCTGGAATTGTATCCGCCACCGAAGCCACCTGAAGACCCAAAGGTCGCTGATGTAAAAGACAAGGAAAAAGAAAAAGAGAAAGAAAAAGCGAAGGAACTGAGCAAGGATCTGGCCGGTAGCGGCGCGGTAACGCATCCTCCCTCAACCTGGGGCCGCGGCCGTGGAAACATCTACCTGATTGACCGCACTTCGCGCAGTGTTCTTTGGACCGCATTCCAAAAGCCGAAAAACTCGCAAGCAGCAGAACTGGATAGGACCGCCTCGATGGTGGTTGGAAAGCTAAAGAAAGATTTAGGACTTGCGCCGGTCTCTAGCAAGCAATAACTTTAGGCAAATATGAGGTCTTGGTTTTTCGCAGCTATTCTGGTCTTCGTCTCAACCTGTGATCTAAGTGCGCAGGGGCAAACCGTGCGTGCTGCCGGCATGCGGACAGATCCCAAGCGCGCCCAAAAATCGTTTGCCGACGGCCAGAAGGCTTTTGAGGCAGGCAGGCTGAATGAAGCGCTGGAAGCTTTTACGACGGCCATTCTTTACGATACGGCGAACTCTTCGGTTTATCGGGAACGTGGCCGCGTGTATCTGGCAAAGAAATCGACAGACGCTGCTCTGGCGGATTTCAACGAAGCCATCACGCGAAACGCGGAGGATGGCGAAGCTTATTACGAACGTGGGCTGCTTTATTCCACTATGAAGCAATATGCCTGGGCTGTTGAGGATTTCGATCGCGCGGAGAAATTCAAGGTTGACACTGCCACCCTCTACAACCAGCGAGCTGCATGCAACGCAATTCTTAAGCAGTATGAAAAAGCGGTAGAAGATTACAGCAAAGGGATTCGACTGCGCCTGGATAATCCGCTTCCTTACAAAGAACGTGGACTTTCGTTTTTGGCGCTGGGCAAATATCGCGATGCTATTGATGATTTTACCCGCGCACTGGAACTGAAGCCGGATTGGACAGAGATGCTGGTGGAGCGCGGTTTTACGCAGGGCCAGTTGAGTCAGTTTGAACGAGCCATTGAAGATTTCACGCGGGCTTTGGAACGAGAACCGAATAATGGCCGGGCTTTGTTTTTGCGTGGCGAATCGCTGAAGCGGCTTGCGAGGTGGCCAGAGGCCGTTACCGATCTGGAGAAAGCTATTGCGCTAAGCCCCAAAGATGCCAATCTCTACATGGCGCGTGCTGGAGCTTTTGTGCAGATGGGACGGGTGGAAGATTCTCTGAAGGATCGCACTGAGTCGATCCGTCTCAATCCAGGCAATCCAAAGGCCTACATTGCCCGCGGCGGATCGTACCATCAATTGGGAAAGCACAAGGAAGGGTTTGAAGACCGCAGTGAAGCGATTCGGATGGATCCGAATCTGCCAGAAGCGTGGCTTGCCCGTGGAAGCGCCTATTTCTTGTTGGGCAACTACGAACGCGCTGTTAGCGATTTGGAACGGGCGCTATTGCTAAGCCCCAACGATACGGAAATATCCTCAATCCTGAAAAAGTCCCGCGAACAATGGGCTATGGCGCGGTCGCAGCCGCCCCCTGCAGCGGCGACTCCGGTAATTGTGGCACAAGCTCCTCCTCCAGTTCCGCCGAAACCTGCCGAGGTAAATGAAGTGATTCCCAGGCCGCTGCCGATGGAAGAGGCTCCGAAAAAACCTGAACCGAAGAAGCCCGCAGTGGCTGCGCAAGCGCCAAAGCCGGTGACCCCGAAGCCTGTGGCAGCGCCGGCTTCCGGTAGCGCGGAGGAGCACAATCAGGCCGGGCGCAAATTAAGTGCGGCTAGTCACTTTGCGGAGGCACAAGTTGAATTTGACCGCGCGATTGCGCTGAACCCGAAGCATGCGCAAGCGATCAACGCGCGAGGGTATGCCCGGATGCGGCTCAAAGATTTCACAGGCGCCATTGCCGATTTCACTGCCGCAATCGTTTTAAGCCCGAACTACACCAACGCCTTCCAAAATCGGGCGGCAGCTTTCCGTTCCACTGGGCAAAAGGAAGCTGCTGACGAAGATATGGAAAAAGTGAAGGCGCTTCTTGCCAAATGAAACCGCAGGAGCCGGCACTGCGTCAGCTAAGAAAGTGAAAACTGTAAACGAAGTTTGGGAGCACATCCGAGGTGCACCATTTCGGTTCCTTTTTAACGAATGGAATTGGAAAGCTGCCGTGTGGAGTGGCTTAATCCGCGCCCTGGTTTTCTTCGTCATTTTGATTCGTGGCGGGTGGCGGGCGGCTATGGTTGCAATGAGTGCTGAAGCGCTTTTCCGTGTTGTGATGAGCGGGCTGTTCGGCTCATTAATGCAGGCTTTTCGAAATGCGCAACCGCAATGGAAGGCATTTGGCGTGAGCGCCGTGCTTGGCCCGGCGATTGTCCAGATAGCCGAATTTGGCATGCACTGGCGGATCGGTTCACCACAACTTGTGAACACAACCCTTGCTTCCTGTGCGCTTACCGTATCAGCGGGCCTGTTTCAATGGCATGCCATGCATCGTGGTGCAATGCTGATTGGCACTGGTCAGCAAAGTTTTATGGCAGACCTGAAAGCAATTCCCGGTTTGTTGATTAGTTTCCTGTTTGGGTGGATGCGGTTACCCAAAACAGAGTAAACTCACAGCCATGCCACTGGTTGACACGCACGTCCACCTCTTTGATCCCAACCGCGTCCCTTATCACGCCGCTGCAACGTACAAGCCTGCTGCGGTTCCCCTTGAACCATACTTGAAATTCGCCCTGGAAGCGAAAATTGATCACACCATCATCGTTCATCCAGAGCCCTATCAGGACGATCATCGCTATTTGGAATATTGCTTTCAGCACGAGCCCCGCAAAGGATTTTTCAAAGGCACGTGTTTGTTTGACCCCATTGCAAAGAGCACCGAGGGCCGGCTTCAGGCACTGACCAGCAAATGGCCGGGTCGTATTATTGCGCTGCGAATTCACGCCAACCAAGGTCTGGATAAACAGCCCACAAGCACTGGCGCGATTCGCGATCGTGATCTGCGCCATCCCCAAATGCGCGCCACCTGGGAAATGGTGCACTACCTGGGTCTGGCGATTCAAATGCACTTTGTTCCTGCGCAAGCAGTTCGAATCAGAGAGCTGGCTGAGCGGTTTCCGCAGGTGCCTGTGATTCTGGATCACTTGGGCCGGGCAGGGCAGGGGACAAAATCAGAGGTTGATGAAGTGATCCGTTTGGCGGAACTGCCTCGAACTGTGATGAAGTTTTCTGGTCTGAACTATACCTCGAAGCAACCGTCGCCACATGCCGATCTGCAGCCTCTAATCCAGAAGTATTATGAAAAGTTTGGACCACAGAGAATGATCTGGGGCGGGTTGGGTATGAACAAGGCTGAGTTTATCGAACAGCGCAAAGCGTTTGATACGCTGTTCGCATTTGCCAGTGCCGCAGACCGGGCCATGATCGAAGGCGGAAACGCCAAGCGGATGTTTTCTCTGTAATGGCCATCGAATGTGGATTTCCGGAGCTGATACCAGCCCCGGAATATCCGGCAGGTTATTATTTCTTCGTTGCGGCTGGCGTAACGGCCTTCGCATCAGCCTTCTTTTTCACGGCACCCTGCCCTGCGTCGTGATAGCCGGCTTTCTTTGCGTCGGCCTCAACCATAAATTTGCCGCGTTTGGTTTTTCCATAAAACTCGCCGCTGCTCATGTGATAAACGCCGCTGCCCAGATTCACCCAAACCAGGCCTTTCCCTTTTGCTTCGGCAATTTCGGCTGCCGTAGGCGGAGGTGTAAGTGGCTGGGGTGCTTTTTTTGCGGTCTTCGCTGTATCTTTGGCCGGTGCCGCAGTCGGCTGGGCTACCAAAGCCGGAGCGAGTGCCAGCAAGCCGGCCATGATCAGTATCTGAAATTGTGACTTGGTCATCAGTTAAACTCTTTTGAATTGCTGAATTGCGGGGGTAACTCATGGTTGAACATAACACTGCCCAAAAGAACTTTCATGAACAAACCCAAATTACTGAGACCTCAGGCATCAGGGTTAATTTGTGATAATTCTGTATTGACAATCCCTTGTATTCTGGATTCTATCGATTAATGCATCTCTGCTCCCCACTTGAATAACCTTTTCGGATAGAATTACGTCTGAACAACTTGGATCGCTTCTGCGCGACAGGCTAGTATTTCGCCTGCGCCGAGAAGGACTATATAATGCAGTCTCAAATGAGCAGCGCAAACGCACCGAATGTAAATCCGCAGCCGCCCGCAACAACGGGCCCGGTTGCAGTGGCCCATGGAAAAGGCAATCCTCGACGTGGGTGGATATTGGGTCTGATTGCCTTGGTGGCAGGGGGCGCAGGACTCTACTATTACAAGACGCAACCGGAAAAGCCAACAGCGTTGGTTGTGCCTTTGCGGACGGCTGCAGTAGGAGTTGGGAAATTGTCCAGGACACTGCGTGTCACAGGCACCACCACGGCTGAAAAATATACTTCATTGATCGCCCCATCCTTGCGTGGATCGCGCGGCCAAGGTGGCGGCGCTGGTGGCGGATCTGCCATCGGAGCGACTAGGACTACTACGGTTACCAGCAATGCCGGGGCTGGAAGCTCCTCCAGTAGCGGTTCAGTTAGCAGCGGTTCACTTGGATCTACATCGAGTGCTATGGACGGTTCTTCGGCCGGTGGTGCAAGGACTTCGTCCGCGCCAAGATCGCCTAGTGGAACAAAAGGTGCAACTGCTGCGGCGTCGCGCAACAATAATTCGGTTGTCGATGACAATCTGGGTTCTACCACTGGCCAATTGGCTGGAACAGGTGGAGGCGGCGGAGGTACAAGTGGCGGTGGCGGTTCACGCGGACCGGGTGGGGATTACGCACTGTTGTTGCAGCAGGTATCCACATCTGGCCATCCTGTAAAAAAGAATGAACAGGTTGCTGAATTTGACCGCCAGTACATGCTTACACGGCTCGACGACTACCGTTCGTCAGTGGCACAGTCGGAAGCAACTTTCCGCAAGCAGATGGCTGATCTGAAGATCACCCGCAAAGCGCATGAACAGACGATCCTTGCGGCGAAAAATGCCATGGAAAAGGCGGATCTGGATCTGAAGACTTTGCCGGTGCGCAGTGCGATCCAATCAGAACGCCTGCGGCTTGCACTGGAAGAAACCAAGGCCCGCTATACCCAACTAATGGCGGAAGTGAAGTACGTCGAAATTGGTGACAAAGCTCAAACGCGTAGTTCTGAAATTGACCTGGAGCAATCGCGCAATGAATTGAAACGCGCAGAACTGAACGCCGATAAGATGCTGGTGAAAGCGCCGATGAATGGCGTGGTTGTAATGCAGAGTACGTTCCGCGGGTCAGAATTTGGGTCCATCCAACAGGGTGACCAGGTTTACCCCGGTCAAATGTACATGCAGATTGTAGATCCCAGTTCGATGATTATTAATGCGAATGTGAATCAGGTTGATGTGGAATCGATGAAGATCGGGCAGCAAGCCAAGGTGCGCTTCGACGCATATCCTGGCCTGGAATTGCCTGCACGCGTAGTAATGATTGGAGCGCTGGCGAAAAGCAGCGGCACACGGATTAGTTTCAAGAAAGAGATTCCTATCCGGTTGCGATTGGATCGGATGGATCCGCGTGTGATCCCGGATTTGAGTGTGAGTGCCGATGTGTTGGTTGCAGAAGAAGAAGCGCAGTCGTTGGTGCCATTGGAAACGTTGTTTGACACAGTAAGCATCAAAGAAGCAGCGGCGGAATCGGCGCGTGAGATGCCGGTGATGAAGGCTTTCGTTTACGTGAAGTCTGGTGAGTTGTGGACGCGGCGTGAAGTGCAAGTGGGCACGCGCAGTTACACTCATGCGGCGATCCGTTCGGGTCTCAAACCAGGTGAAATCGTAGCAGCCGAAAGGCCACCTGATCCATCCGCGCAATCAAAACAAAGTTAACGCCCGAAGAGGAACAATAAATGTCTAAGGATTTGAAACAAGGCCGGCTGGGCCAAACGGCCGGAGCAAAACGCAAGCGGCTTATTGTTTGGGCGATTGCAGTAATCGCATTGGGTGGAGGTGCTTTTGCCGCGTACCGCTACACAGGCACAACCAAGGTAGAAGTTCCAGTAACCCGCGTACGAGTGGGCGATTTTGTCATCAGCGTAAAAACTCGTGGCGAAGTGCGTAGCGTCAATTCTGTAATTTTGCTTACACCCCAAATTCCTGATCCGCGCATTGTGAAATTGGCAGAAACCGGTAAGCCAGTGCGCAAAGGTGAAGTAATTGTGGAATTTGATGCCGCCCAACAGGAGCAGTATTACATTGACAAGGCGACGACTGTGCGCACCGTAGATAGCGAAATGGTCCAATTGAAGGCTTCTCAACGGATCACCGACGAAATGGACGGCATGAACAAAATGACTGCCACCTACAATGTTGACCGCGCCAAGCTGGAGGCGAGCAAGGCTGAGATTTTGTCGGAAATCGAAGGGAAGAAGAATCGCATTGATGTGAATACTTCCGAAGGCGATCTGAACAAAATGAATGTGGCGATTGCGTCGCATAAGACCTCTCAGGAGGCAGACATTGATCGCTTGAATCAGAAAAAAGAAAAGACCGTGCGGGATACTGATCGTGCGAAGAGTTATCTGACGAAGATGAAGATCTATGCCCCGAATGATGGCGTTGTCAACATTCTTCCGAATACCCGGACCGGGGGTGCATTTGGAAGTTCTTTGCCTCCATTCAAGGAAGGTGACCGTGCCTGGACCGGTGCCGCGATTGCAGAAATTCCCGATCTAACGTCGATGCGCGTGGAATTGAAATTGGACGAAGTGGATCGCGGGAAGATGCAATTGAGTCAGGCGCTTATTGTGAAAGTGGATGCAATCCCCGATGCTGAATTCAATGCTGACCTGGATTGGATCAGCCCGATTGCGGCAATTAATTTCAAAGGCATGGGCATGACGGAAAAGACGTTTCCGGCAAGAGCAACGCTGAAGAAGACCGATCCCCGGCTCCGCCCAGGCATGAGCGCATCGGTTGAAGTCATTATTGAAAAAAGTGAGCACCAGATACTAATTCCGATTCGCGCCAGCTTCATGCTGAAAGGCAAGCCTGCTGTTTGGGTGCAAAAGGGCGATGGCTTTGAAGTGCGTCCTATTGAAGTTGGTAAGCGCAACGATACGGACATGATCGTTTTGAAGGGTTTGAAGGCGGGCGAAAATATTGCGATGGAAGATCCAGCAGAAGTGGCCAAACGCGTCCGCAAGCTGTAAGGTAACGGTGCGAACAACAACATGAAGAAGCTCCTAATTCGATTGATAATTTTGTTGGTGATCGCCGGTGGGGCGTACTACGCCTATAGCCTGTTCAACTCGATGCCACAACGGCAGCTTACGGTTGCGACAGCGAAAGTGCGCCAGGGTGATGTGATTGTACGCAGCTACGCCCGTGGGGAATTGCGCGCTGTGCGGTCGGCCACGCTTACCGCTCCAAATTTGTTCGGGACAGTGCAGGTAACCAAGCTGGCTGAAGTCGGTTCTTTGGCCAAAGAAAAGAACCTGATCGTTGAGTTTGATGACGCTGAGTTGATTTCCCGCGTCGAGGAAAAGCAGCTGGAAATTGATCAGATCGATGAACAATTTAAGAAGGCTGAGGCTGACCTTGCGATTCGGCACAACCAGGATGAAGTAGAACTTCTAAGCTCCCGCTATTCGGTTCGCCGGGCTGAGTTGGAAGTAAAGCGCAATGAACTGTTGTCGCCTATTGATGCCAAGCGCAACGCTTTGAATTTGGAAGAATCCAAGCGACGTTTCCAGCAACTGGAAAGCGACGTAAAATCGCGCCAGGAACAAGCTCAGGCCGAACTGGCTGTGTTGCGGGAAAGGAAATCGAAGTCTCTGCTTGAAATGTCTCGTGAAAAAGCGCGGTTGCAGCAGGTGAAAGTTCTGGCTCCGATGAGCGGTCTGGTTGCCGTGAAGCAGAATAGCACGTCGCGCATGGGGTTTGGTTTTGATGTGCCCGATATTCGCGAAGGCGACCAAGTGCAGCCCGGAATGCCGATTGCAGATGTTTTGGATTTAAGTGAGCTGGAAGTGATGGCGCGCATCGGCGAGCTGGACCGTGCGAACTTAAACGAAAATCAGGAAGTTTTCATTGAGCTGGATGCTATTGCCAACAAGCGCTTCAAGGGCAAGATCAAGACGATGAGCAATACCGCCAGCGCTAACATCTTCAGTTCAGATCCAGCAAAGAAGTTTGACGTGACGTTTTCCGTTGAAATGCGCGATTTGCTTGCCGCACTTGGTGCCAAGCCGGAAACGATTAACGCTGTAATGGCTCAAGCTGAAGCAAACCGCAAGAAAGCGCCAATGAGCATGCCATCAATGGCCATGGCAATGATGAATGGGATGCCCGGAGGAATGCCTGGTGGAATGCCCGGAGGAATGCAGGGCATGCAAGGTGGATCTCCAGGTGGTGGGATGCCCGGACAGGATCCATCTACCAGGGGAATGCCTGGAGGGCAACCAACAGATGGCGCAGCAGCAAGAACACGCAAAGCTGGCACAACGGCGCGAAGTTTGTTGACGCCGCCGGGTGCTGATTCTGCCAAACCTACTGCCAAACCTTCTACTGAAGGTGCCAAACCAACAACTGACGCAGCGGCCGATCCGGCTGCTGGCCGTAGACGCGCCGGCGGACGTAGAGAAGAAGGTGGCGGCCCATCACAAGGCGGCAGCCGGTTCACTTTGAAAGACATTGAAAACGCCAAGTTGCCTCCTCCACCAGATCAGGATTCACAACTGGATGTATTGTTACGGCCAGGGTTGCTGGCAGACGTGGAAATTATTGTAGAAAAAATCCCCAACGCGATCCATGTACCGACTCAAGCGATCTTTGAAAAAGATGGCAAAACGGTGGTGTACGTGCAAGGGGTGAACGGCAAATTTGAAGCCCGTCAGGTGAAGCTTGCCAAGCGTAGCGATTCAACCATGGTCATCGCCAGCGGTTTGAAAGTAAACGAAATAATTGCACTTGCAGATCCGACAGCCAAACCCGGTAAGAAGGGCAGCGGTGGTGGTGACGACAAGAAGGGTGGGGCGATGAGCTCAATGCCAGGAGGAAAACAGTAATGGTAAATTTCTCCAATATTCTGCCTGAGATTTACATGGGCCTCGCAAGCCTGCTGGTGCACAAGTTGCGCAGCGGTTTGACGATGATGGGTATGATTTTCGGCGTGGGCGCTGTGGTTGCGATGCTTTCCATCACTGCCGGCGCGCAAAAAGAAATGATGAGTTACATTGATCTGTTGGGTGTGAATAATATCATTATTGAAGCCAAAGAAGCTGTGGACCGTAACGAGTTGCAAGCGCGCCGCGTGATTTCCCCGGGACTTTCTTTTCGCGATTTTCGCGCTGTTTCGGAAAATGTCCAAGGGTTGGAAGCTATGACTCCGCGCAAGCGGTTTAAGCCGCTGAAGCTTTTACCGAAGACTGCGGCTGAACCGCCTCTTCTGATTGGCGTGCAACCCAATTATTTGCAAATCAACAGCTTGAAAGTAGTAGAAGGGCGTTGGTTTAATGAGGACGACGATGAGCGTTCGGCTCCAATTTGCGTGCTTGGCGAAGCGGCCAAAGTGAACTTGTTGGGCTATGAAAGCGCTGTTGGAAAGTTTGTAAAAGTGAACGATCAATGGCTGGAAGTGGTTGGTGTTCTGGCGCAGCAGGCGACTGCTGATAGTGACGTGGAAGGTTTGGAAGTTGCCAATCGCAATAATCTGATTGTTGCTCCATTGAATACAGTGATGCGCCGTTTTGAAGATAACAACAGCTACTTGAAAGATGAAATTGATGGCATGTACATCAAAGTGAATCAGGGTGCAGATTCAATTGAAATCGCCAATGTTGTAACTGCTATTTTGGCGGCAACCCACAAGGATGCGGGTGATTTTACAGTGACCGTGCCAGCTGGATTGCTGGAACAGCGGCGCCGTACGGGCTTCATTTTTAGTATCGTGATGATCTGTATTGCTGGTATTTCGCTGCTGGTCGGCGGCATCGGCATTATGAACATCATGCTGGCGACGGTTCTTGAAAGAACGCGTGAAATTGGTATCCGCCGCGCAATTGGCGCGCGCCAGGCTGACATTGTGCGACAGTTTTTGACGGAAGCAATATTGATCTCCACCCTTGGTGGTTTGCTTGGGATCATCTTTGGCTTCACGTTGTCGCAAATCATTGCGAGGGCGGCCGGTTGGTCGACCATCGTTACTACATCGTCTATCGTCGTAGCTTTCGGCGTTTCCTGCGGAATTGGCTTAGTGTTCGGCATTTATCCTGCCGTGCAAGCCGCCAAGCTGGACCCGATTGAAGCCATTCGTTACGAATAATACGGCCCAAGGATTTCTTAGGACATGAAGCGAATTCTCTGTTTGTTGAGCGTGGCCATGCTTGCTGTGGCCCAGGAGCCTGCTACTCCCCAAAAAGCTGCCGATGCAGGTGCCTTGAGCGATCCCGCGAACCCGTCGAAATGGAACGACGATCCGCTGAATACACCGCGATTTCCCAGAAAGGACTTTTTGCGGAAGCGCTTTGAGAATCCCTCGACGCAAGTGGAATTGCGTTCGCCGATGCATCTTGAAGATTATGTGCAAAGCGACAAGCTCAAGCTCTCTTTGAAAAATTACATCGATCTGGTAATGGCCAATAATACCGATGTGGAAATTCAACGCATTTCGGTTGAAGTGCAGCGTAACGCGATTACAAGGGCCTTCGCGCCGTTTGACCCAAGCTTTTTTGGCAGCTTTAACAACCAACGCACCAAGACGCCGACAACGAATACATTGCAAGGTGCCGCAACCCTCAACCAGCTGTCACAGCCATCGCAATTTACGTTCAACCACACGCTGGACACTGGTTTGCAATATACGGTTGGTGTTGTCGCCAACAAGCTTTCCACCAACGATAGTTTCCAGCTCTACAATCCGGCATACACCACGCAGTTTACCGCCAGCTTCATTCAGCCGTTGTTGCGCAATCGTGGCCGCGAAATCAACCGCTTGCCAATTACGATTGCCCGTGGCAATTTCAAGTCAGGCCAGTTGAATGTGGAAGCATCGGTCCAACGTTTGCTCGTTTCCGCCGAGAACGCTTATTGGGACGTAATCGCTGCCCGCGAAACCCTCATTGTGCAACTCAAGGCGCTTGAATTGGCCGCGGAAGCGCTAAAGCGATCGCGCCGGGAATTGGAGCTTGGTGCCATCAGCCCGCTGGATATTTTTCAGCCCGAAGCCAATTACGCATCAGCAGAAATTCAAGTTTCGCAATCCAGGTTCCGCCTGGAACAAACTGAAGACGCGTTGCGCCGGCAGATTTCTGTGGACTTGAATCCCAAACTGCGCACCCTGCCTTTGGAACTTACTGAAACAGTGCTGCCGCCAACCGACGACCCCGCAATTGATCGCGAAGATTTGTTCAAGCGCGCGCTAATCGCCCGGCCCGATTTGAAGAAAATCAGAAATGATCTTGCTGTTGACGATTTGGAAATCAAGCAGGCATCCAATCTCCTTCGCCCCGATCTGAGCCTGCGTGGCGGCTATATTTCGACTGGCCGCGGCGGCACGCAGTTTTTGCGCGGTTCGAGCGCAGGCACCGTAATCCCTGGCGGTATTCTTGATTCGTTCGGCCAGTTGTTGCAGTTTGGTTTTCCGATCTGGAATTTTGGATTGCAGTTGCGCCTTCCCCTGCGGGACCGGGCTGCACAAGCAGCAGTTGCCGATACATTGGTAGGCAAGAAGCTGGACGCCTTGAGCGCGCGCACCATCGAACAGACCATTCGTCAAGACGTTTTGCAGGCCGCAAGCCAGGTGGAATCTTCTAAGGCGAACGTGAAGCTGGCCATAGTAAATCGTGATCTGGCTCGTAAGCAGTTGGACGCCGAGCAGAAGAAGTATGACCTTGGCGTGCAAACGATCTTCTTCGTTTTGGACGCACAGACTCGCCTTGTGAATGCGGAATCGCAGTTGGTAAATCAGTCGGTACAGTATCGCCGCAATCTGCTGAATCTTTCGCGCTCCACGGGCGAACTGCTTGTTGAGCGGGGAATCCGGGTACAATAGCGGTCAATGGGCCGCATCCGCGTCTTGCCAGACGCAGTAGCCAATCAAATCGCGGCCGGTGAAGTTGTTGAACGTCCGGCCTCAGTGGTAAAAGAGCTGCTCGAAAATTCTCTCGATGCTGGTTCAACGCGTATTCGCGTTGAGGCGGAATCGGGTGGGCGGCGGTTGATTCGCATCATCGACGACGGCTGTGGCATGTTGCACGACGATGCAATGCTCGCTTTTGAACGCCACGCCACCAGCAAGCTGACTACTGTCAAAGATTTGAACGCCATCGCCACGCTGGGCTTTCGCGGAGAGGCGTTGCCCTCTATTGCCAGCGTTTCGCGTCTTACTCTCGAAACCAGGGCACGCGAAGAAACCACTGGCATGCGCGTGGAAATCGCCGGCGGCAAAATGATCGCCTGCGATGAGATTGGCTTTGCCGCAGGCACTACCATCACAGTTCGCGATCTATTCTTCAATGTTCCCGCGCGCAAGAAATTCCTGCGTACCGATCAAACCGAAACAGCACACATCGCCCAGTTCATTACGCACTACAGCCTGGCGCATCCAGACAAGACTTTTGAACTAACCCACGATGGCCGCGATTTGCTTAACGT
>JBBRJC010000021.1:0-15400 GCA_038220135.1 Bryobacterales bacterium
TTGTGGTGAATTGAGGCGAAGCACCGTTCCTGTTGCCAATCCAACAGACAAAAATGAAGCCCAGGGAAAGAAGCTGAAAAAACGGATATCGGGGACCAGATAGTGCGCAACGTAAGGATGCATCCAGCTAAAAGTCCCCTCGGAAATCAGTGGCGATCCGCAAGCAATCAGCAAGCCGAAAGTTAAAGCAGCGCGGGCGCGAAGCGGCCCATCGAGCAGTGAAAACAGGGAGTGAACGGCAATCGCCAAGCCCATGCAATTCAAAATATCAACTGTAAATAAATCGCTGGAACTGGTTTGACCCCACCCAACCAGGAACAATTGCAGCCGAAACAGCATAGCCATTCCCCACAAATAACCAGCGCGGCGGATTGATTTGAACCAACGATCAAATAATGGCAGCTGTTGCTTTTCAGCACGATCCATCAGAAAAGCAAGGGTTACGCCGGTAAGAAACAGGAAGACAGCAGGAGGTAACCCACCCACAAATTGAGACAGAACATAGTGGCTGCCCTGGCGCAATGCGGAATCGGTAAAGGAGTGGAAGACATGGCCCTGCAGCATCACAGCGGCTGCAAATCCGCGAGTCCAATCCAGGAAATCGAGGCGCCCGATTTTGCGTGAAGTCTCCGCCATTCGGGCGCTAATCCTTAAGTGGATACTCCCGTTTCACACCTTTGGGCAATTTCAAGGTAACATCGGCTTCTGACAAATTAGCGTTCCATTTCACTTCGCTATACAAGCTTAGTTCGTAGTCTCCGCTCGGCTTGTGGAACACCTGCTGCACCGGATAGCCTTCTTTCAACGGCAACCACATTTCTACACGCTTTAAATGTTCGGAAATACTACTCAGTTTGGGCACCAGTTCGATTCGAGTAGTTGGTTGACCGTTGATCATCTCTTCGCCAGTGACCTTCATCGTGTAGCTGGCGAGCAGTTCTTTAGTTGACGTACCAAATCCAAGGAGCATGAACTGATCCACAAGCTTGGCATATTTCCCCAGATCAACATCCTGTACCGTGGCAATTTTGGGCATGAAGTTTTCATACTTATGCTTTCCAATAGCCATAGTTCGCGGAGATGGCTCCACGATGTCGATTTTGATGCGCGTGTCGCCTGGCTTCACTCGCTTGATCACGATTGTGCCAGACTCTTCAGTCTTGTCCCTAATCACAGCCGTGTAAGAAACGCGCTTGATCTTGGCACTCAATCCTTTGAATTGAGCTGCCGATTGATCAATGCGGGCTTGCACTGCTGGCAAGAGCTCAGCCGCCATGGCAGGCAGCATTAAGGAAATTGCAAGAATTGGCAGTCGAAGCATTAAGCTACTCAGGGCGGGTGTGGGCAATGTAGCCTTTGATTGTATCGTCTTCCTGGACTGGTGTAAGTTCATAGAGCTTCTGCTTGCGCTCCATCTTTTGATGCAGCATTTCGCTAACGCGTTGCATGCGTATATTTTCAGGAATCCCTTCGACAGTAGAACGGCCAATCCAAAATTGATGATCATTGCCGTCTGTGGGCAACATGACGATGATTGGGGCACTAGGCTGATCTTTGAACATCTCACGAGGAGTGACAAAAATGAAGGCTAGAATCAATACAACCATCAAATCGTATTGCAGGCTTCCGCGAGCATAATCCCAGAGAATGAACCGCTTGAGTCCTGTCAACATGCCATTATTATACCAAGCTCCACTTAATAGAAGCGCAACGTGTCAGGCGGCAGACCTCCGAAACCTAGTTCGAAAAGCAAAGTGCCGCCCATATGAGCGGCACTTTGCATTTCTACTAATACAACGGGATTTAGAAGTCGAGCTTCAAACCGAGTTGCAAACTACGACTCCCACCAGCACCAGTTACGAAGCCGAAATTAGCATCCCCAAGATTTGTATTAGGGTTGCCGAACTGCGGAGTATTCGTCACCGAGAATGCTTCACCACGGATTTCCAGCTTGAACCGTTCGGTCAGGCTGAAAGTCTTGAACAGCGAACCATCCATGTTAAACAAACCAGGACCAATAAGGATGTTGCGTCCGGAGTTGCCGAAACGAGCGCCAACTGGAGTCGCGAAACTGGAGCGGCTGAACCACTCACTTCCACCCGCTGCAATCGTATTGATGCCATGGAGGTATTGAATAGCTGCAACCTGATCCGCAGTCTGCGTATTGCCTGGTGTATTGAGTACTGCACCGCTGGTGGTGACAGTAAGTGGCGTTCCGGTCATCAATGTGAAAATCCCGTTAACCTTCCAGCCACCAATGATCTTCGAACCTATTCCTGAACTCATCCAACGCTGACCCTTGCCAAACGGCAGTTCATAAACATAGCTTTGAACGAACGTATGGGTGCGGTCAAAATCGTTACGCGCATAATTGCGATGGAAGTCGATGTACCAGCGCGGTCCACCGTCGTCGCCGGTTTGGAAGCCCATACCTTTGGCGAAAGTGTACGAAGTAGTAACACCGAGGCTCTTGGTAAAGCGGCGGTCAAGCTTCATCTGCAATCCGTGATAGCTGGTTGAATATCCAGCAAACAACAGATTGACGCCGGCAGTGCGGCGAAGGGAAGGGAAAAGTGGCAAGCCATTATTACCCTGACCAATTGCGGCAAACGTATTAGCTGCGTTCAGATTGTAATTGACAACCTGATGCACGCCGTGGCTGCCGAGGTAGGTCACATCCAAGGCAAAGTTAAGAGGCAGGCTCCGTTGCAATGCCACGTTCCAGGTTTCAACATAGGGGTTCTTGAAGCTCTGATTGATGGTATTGTAGGCCTGATTGATCGGCGGATTCTTGATGATGCCATCAGATGGAATCGGCACATTGATAGGGGCAGGGAAGCCAGTTTGGAAAGTTGCCACGCGGCCATCAGGCAACAATGCAGGACCGTAACTGGCTACTGCCGGATCAAACTGATTGTTTGCGCGAACCGGGTAGTTGTAGGCATAGCTGTTATCCGGGAACGGCGTATAGCTGATACCAAAACCCGAACGAAACACGGTCTTGTCGTTGAAGCGGTAAGCAATGCCAGTACGTGGGGCGAAGTAGTTCTTGTTGTACGCCACACCCAAATCCATTGGAACATTACCAACACCTGCGATTTCCAGAGTGTTGTTCACGAAGTTGTAATTAGAGAATCCACCGGCTTTGCGTGGTTTGGCTGGCGGATAGAGTTCATAGCGCAGGCCGATATTGACGGTCAATTTTGGACTGACCACCCATGTATCTTGAGCAAAGAAGAAATACTGCCATGCGCGATAGGCCGGGAAGTAAGTTGCAAGGTCGCGGCCTGCCTGGCTTGGAAGATCAAGCAGGAAGCTGGCAACGTTGTTGGTGAATGAAGTAGGTGCAGATTGGCCAGCAGCTGGCCTGAGGCCGGTTTGACCATCGCTAAAGCTATACAAGCCTCGTGGGCTGAACGTTTGCATCTGCAAAAGTTCATCGCGAACACGGCGCAGATCCGCGCCCCATTTGATGGTGTGGTTGTTGTAATTCTTGGTCCAAGTATTGACGAAGGTGACATTGGCTTCAGCACGGACCCAAGGTAAGCTGGGCGAATAACCGATCATAGGATTAGAGTAGCCGCCATTGATGTTGATGCCAACGATGCCGCTGGAATAGTTATCAATGTTCACGCCTGGAACACCGAGTTGATCCGATGCTTTGGTTCCGAAATCGGAATTAAGCGCCACGTTGTTATAGTGCGCCACACCAATGCGAACTTCGGTCACCAAAGTGTTGCTGACCAGACGGTTGTAGTTCAAACCAGCGGAATAGGTTTTTTGAATACCTGTGCCTTCAAACGCTCCCTGTGCAGGACCGCCAGCGCTTCCGAAAATTGGACCCTGGTAAGTAACAGGGCGGCCAAAGCTGAAGCGGCCTGTTAAACGATCTTTGTCCGTGATGTTCCAATCCATTTTGTAATCGAAGGAATGAGAGTCTTTGTAGAAAGGAAGCAGGGCAAAGTAATTGTTGGTGTCGCCGGCAAGATTAGGTGCTGGCACCAGGTTCAGGATCTTCGTCGAAATCGGGTTGATCCGGCTTGTGGGGACAATGTTGCCTTGAAATGGAATACGGTTTGTACCATCGGGATTGCCGGTTGCAGGATCGTAAATGATCGATGTAGAACGAGACAAATTCCCGCTGCGCAGGTCTATTGTTGGGATGCTCACGCGATTTGTATTCGCTTGATGATCGGATACGCGCAAGTAGTCGCCGAAGAAGAACAACTTGTTCTTAATGACTGGTCCGCCGATGTTGAACCCATAGTAGTTGTAGGTCTGGTGGCCGACCGTTGGGTTGAAGAAACTGCGGGCATCAAATGCCGAGTTGCGAAGAAATTCGTAAGCTGAGCCGTGAATATTGTTGGTGCCCGACTTCAATTGCACGTTGGTGACGGCGCCTGAAGCACGGCCAAGTTCCGCATCAAAATTCGATGTGGAAACAGCGACGGTTTGAATGGCTTCAATCGGCGGAGTCATGATCTGCAGCAGTCCGGTACGTTGGTTATTATCAACGCCTTCAATCATGTAATTGTTGCCCTGTCGCATGTTTCCATTTACCTGGGTTTGCAGCGAGTTGGCAGCGTTGAAGAATTGAGAATGTTGAAAGCTGGAACGCGTTGTGCCAGGGACCAGATTCAACAAATTCTGATAATTGCGTCCAGTTCCCAACGGAAGGCTGGCAATAACGGCGCGGTCAATTGTGCGGCCAGTGTCGGCACGATCTGTTTGCAACAGCGGCGTTTCTGCTGTTACTTCGATGCTCTCGCTTACACTGCCTGGTTGAAGAATCAGATCGACGCGGGGTGAGGTATTAAGCTGCACTTCAACGCCCGCACGGCTGGAACGTTTAAAGCCGGTGACTTCTGCGACGACGACGTAGGTTCCCGGCGCGAGGTCGGGAAAGTTGTAATTACCACTTTCATTGGTGGTTGTTGTACGCACGATACCGGTGTTGGATTCGGTAATTGCGATTTTTGCGTTCGGCACTGTTGCGCCGCTCGCGTCGACTACTGTTCCGAGCAATGTCCCTTTAACCGCTTGGGCTAACACGGTGCCCGGGGCAAGACTCAGGATCGCAAGAGCGATCATGATGATTTTAAGCTTCATAGCTAACCTCATTGTTCAAAAACATGGTGTTGGACCCGAATGGATCCGACACGAAAAGAATCTTTACCTTCATTATATATACATGTCATTTCTGTGTGTGAAAGTTGGATGAAGGTCTGGAACTAATTGGAAACTAGTCCTATTGTGCTGGCGGTTGCGAGTACTGTGGAAACCCAATTCTCGATAGTACTATATTTACCCAAGTTTCCTATGTTGCAGCGTTTGCAAATACAGCAAGATTAAGTCTCATTGTATGAGTAGCTTAACGATTGCCCCGCATCAAATCGATACTGCAAGCATCAGCGGTTTCGCCGGTAAAATATTTCACCAAGCCCCGCTTTTGGCGCGGATTCGCCTGCAATTGCGCAGCTATTTTTCACCGATGCATCGCCTTGTTGCCCTGGTTCCACAGCACGCTTCAGTGTTGGATGCTGGTTGTGGCAACGGATTATTTCTCGCTCTGCTGGCCGCGAAGGGAACCGAAGGCAATTTGGTAGGATTCGATGGATCCTGGTCTGCAATCGAATGCGCGAAACAGATGCAACGGGAACTGGACCAGCAAGGGTGCCCGGCAAACTTATCGTTCAAGCATCGGGAAAAATTGGAAGCTTGGCCTCGCGGCGAATTCAACGTTGTTTCGCTGCTCGATTATCTTCCCAGTATTCCGATACAACACCAGGGAAAAGTGTTCCGCACAGCGGTGGACCACTTGGCACCGGGCGGACTACTGCTCTATAAGCACGTTGCAATGATATTTGATTCCAATGCCGCCGAATTGGTCCAAGTGCAGCAATGGGCCCGAGTGTTTGACCTGAAAATTGCTCATCAGGAGAGTTTGAAAGGTATATGCTGTTCGTACGAGATCATCGGTTTTCGCAAACCTATTTAACGATAAGCAGCGGTACTTCCAACTCGTGCCGCACGTGGTTAATCGTATGACCCCGAACAATGTCGCCAATCAACCGGTGACCGTGTGAACTCATAATTACCAGATCAGGCTTCAGTTGCTTTGCCGCCGAAATAATCTGCTCGGCCGGATTGCTGGAATGGTAAATCAAGGTCTGCGATGTGATCCCCTGCTTGGTCAAACCTGCGGCGATTTTTTTCAAATATTTACGTCCCGCCTCCACCTCAGCCGTAGATGCAAGCTTGCCGTAGAGTTGGCTGGTCACGTCTTCTTCCACGTGCATCAGAATCAGCTCCGCTTTATGTTGAACGGCCATGGTTGCGGCATGGGAAACTGCCAGATGATCTTTCTCGCTGTGATCAAGCGGCACCAAAATTCGGCGATACAAACCTGCCGAAATATTCGCTTCGGTCTGCTCTGGCATCATCACCGTTTTTTGACCCGACCAGCGAAACTTTTTCGGCAGCAATGGTGCCAGGCTGACCCATCCCAAAAGCAGTGTGAGCGCAGCCAGAATAGGAAACAGGATCAGTTCCAGCATCGTCCGGTTGCTTCCCGCTTGTTCCAGCCATCCGGCAATGGTTGTATAGACCAGCCAGATATTCAAACCCAAAATTACACCAGCTGCCGACCATGCAAGCGCCTTCACCCATCCCGGACTGGCGAGTTCACCCATATATTTGCGGTCCGAGGTGAAGTGGATCAAGGGAATTACAGCGAATGGCAATTGCAGGCTGAGCACAACCTGACTGAAAATCAGAAGCGAATAGCTGGCCTGTTCGCCTGAAATGACGATCACACAAACTGCGGGAATCACAGCAATTGCCCGAGTGATCAGCCGCCGCAGCCAAGGGCGCATACGGAAGTTCAAAAAGCCTTCCATCACGATTTGGCCGGCCATTGTTCCAGTCAGCGTTGAAGATTGCCCGGAGCAAAGCAGCGCCACTGCAAACATGGTGCCGGCGAGCGTGGTGCCAAGCAAAGGACTCAGCAGCAGGTGCGCCTGTTGGATTTGGTTAACGGCGATGCCACGCTTGAAGAACACTGAAGCGGAAACAATCAAAATCGCCGCATTCACCAAAAGTGCCGCATTCAAGGCAACAGCGGAGTCGATAAGATTGAATTTTGCCGCCGTTTTCTTTTCCTTGGTGCTGTCTCCAAACTGACGCGTCTGAACCAGCGCTGAGTGCAGATAGAGGTTATGGGGCATCACCGTGGCACCCAAAATGCCGATCGCCACATAGAGGCTTTCGCTATTCAGTCGCGGTATTAAGCCTATTGCCATCAGTCCGAAATCCGGCTTGGCTAGAAACAATTCCAGCGCAAAGCAGACGCCGATGGACGCCACCAGTCCAAGAATCAACGCCTCAAATACACGGATACCCACGCGGGTGAACCACAAGACAAAAATAGTGTCGAGCGCTGTAATCGCCACGCCTGTGAGCAGTGGCAAACCAAAGAGAAGTTGCAGCGCGATTGCCGCCCCGAGCACTTCAGCAAGATCACAAGCAGCGATTGCGATTTCGCACAAAACCCACAAGCTGAGGGCTACCGGTTTGGAGTAAGACTCGCGGCACGCCTGCGCCAAATCGCGTCCGGCGGCTATGCCGAGCCTGGCGCTCAGTGTCTGCAGCAGAATCGCCATCAGGTTGGAGAGCACAAGAACCCAAAGCAATTGATAGCCGAAGCGCGCGCCCCCTTCCAGATCCGTCGCCCAGTTGCCCGGATCCATGTAGCCGACACTAACCAGATACGCAGGCCCGCCAAATGCAAATAACCGCTTCCAGAACCCGATTTGGGATGTGGGAACGGAATTGTGGACTTCGGATAGAGATGGAAGCTTGGTAATGCTTGTTTCCATTATGTTGTTAACTATAGTTTAGTAGCACTATTTGTGTCAAGTTTGCGCGTGGCAGTTTGAACTTTTCGCTCGAATATGGAGGCCCCCAGCACTACACCAGCGGCAGTTGTATCTCCATTTCCAACCCGCCTGCGGAATGATTTCTGGGCTCAATCGTCCCACCATGCAACTTCACCGCTCGATAAGCAATTGTAAGTCCCAGCCCAATCCCGCCTGACTGCGCCTCACGGCCCTGCTGCACCCTGAAGAACGGATCAAACAACTTACTAATCGCATCGTCCGGTACACCCGGTCCGCGGTCGATCACAATCACAAACACAGCATCCGCCGATGCCTGCAACCGCACTTCCACCACAGTTCCTGGCTTGGTATGCCGAATCGCGTTACGAACTACATTCTCAATCGCACTGCCCAGTAACTCCGGGTCACCCTGAATCGTACACGGGGCCGAATCGGCAAACTGAATCGACTTCTCCAACACATGCGCCTCCAGCCGTGCATCATCCACAATCTGCATCACCAGTTCTGTCAAATCGATGGTTTGTCTCGATACCGGATCACCGGTTGCTTCCAAACGATTAATGGCAATTACACGGCTGATTAACTGGTTCAGCTTCTCCGCCTCCCGCTCCATTCGATCGAGGGCAGGATGGATTTCCGCGTTGGCCGACCTCCGTGCAATTCCCATTGCCAGAGTCATTCTAGTGAGCGGAGTTCTCAACTCGTGCGAAATGTCTAACAGCAGCCGCCGTTGGCCGTCCATCAGCGATTCAATGCGCGTTGCCATCTCGTCGAAATCGCTTGCCAGTTCGTGAATTTCGCGCACTTGGTGCAAACCGGGATCGCCGCCTGCCCGGGCGCCAAGATTGCCTCGGGCGAATTTCTGGGCTGCTTCCCGCAATCGAATCAAGGGTAGCGTAAGGTGATGGGCCAGCCAATAACAAGCAATCGCAGCGATACAAAGTCCGAAGCCGACGCGCAGAAACATCGCGGCCAATGGAATCGGCAGCTCCGTGAACGGCGTGTACGGAATGCTCATTGCCGCTGTGTAAGTTCGCCCATTGCGGCCATGCACCATTGTTCCGGCAAAAGTGCCTTCACTGGTAACTTCAAAAGGTATACGGCCGGCGGAGGTACGCTGGCCAGCTGAAACTTTCTTCAGAAATGCGATCAATTTAACGGGTGCCATCTGGCCCTGCAACTCGCGGCCTTCGCTGTCGTAGAGAAAACAGTTCACTCCCGTAGGGCTTGACGTACGTTGGCGTACAGCATTCAGCTTCAAAGCGCCGCCCTCTTCATAGGCGTCCACCATCGATTCAGCAACGTAATTCATAAACGGAGCGGCCACTTCGCCCCAAATCAAGCCGAAAAGATCCTGTCCCGTCCAAACTGTAATGGCTACGAAGGTGCTAAACAGCAGCAGCACCCCGCCCAGAAACCATTTGAAGATGACGTCGCGAAGGCTGCGCATCGGGACTTAATCCTCTAGAACCGCGTACAGGTATCCAACACCCCGAATGTTCTTAATCCGTTCGGTGCCATTGGAATAGGACCCTAGTTTCTTTCTCAAACTGGAGATGTGGTTATCAATTCCGCGGTCGAAAACGTTATATTGCCGTCCTAGCGCCTTCTCAAACAGGGTTTCGCGAGGGTGTATAACGCCGGGTTCTTCCAGCATTATTTTCAGAAGGTCGAATTCTGCGGTGGTCAGGTCGATCGGAACGCCGTCTTTCTTGACTTGGCGCGAGCGCTGATCCAATTCAATATCGCTCAAAATAACTGTCGTCGAGGTTCCAAGTGCGGTTGGCGAAGACCTTGCGGAACGTCGTAGAATCGCTTGGATTCGTGCTGATAGCTCCCTTAGATTGAATGGCTTAGGAAGATAATCATCGGCGCCGATTTCGAGACCGACAATGCGGTCTGTCTCCTCACCGCGGGCTGTCAACATGAGAACGGGAATCTGCGATTTCGCCCGAAGCCGTCGCAGCGCCTCGAAGCCATTGATTCCAGGCAACATCACGTCCAAAAGGATAAGATCGTAGCCGGGTTTTGCTGCTTTTTCCAGACCTTGTTCGGCTGAATAAGCCGCATCCACTTGAAAACCTTCCGGTTTCAAGTATTCTGCCAGAAGTTCAATCATCTCCCGGTCGTCGTCAATTGCAAGAAGTGAAGGCACGCCTGAGTATCTATCGGACAATCAGCGACAAATCTTGACACTCAAACCGGCGATTATCGTGCAAAATTAAAAGCGTAGGAAAGAAACAAGGTTAGCGCCAAGCAGTAAAAACTTCTTCTCCTCTCCTCCTCAAATACAGGATGGCGGCGGTTCTTCTCCCTCAAACCTCCCGCCGCCATTCGCGTACTCCCCTCAACCTAAATCCGGTAGCTGAATACCGCTAATTGTTCCAAGTGGAGGTATCCGTCGGACTTTCAACTGCTGCGCAGCGCACCATTCTGGTGACAACTGCTTTCCGTGCAAACGCACTGTTTCTAGATTCAAAATCATTTCTCTTTCGGCTTTGCCTCCAAAACCTGCCCATCGGCGAGCAGTCTTGTTCGCAGCTTTTCGTAGCTCACTTGCTGCACGGCCAGTTTGCCGTCGATCGCCATTACCGCCGCAGTCGCCGCTGACTGCCCCAGAATCATGAAAACCGGCTCCATGCGGATCGAACCATAGGCGATATGCGTGCTTGACATGCAAACCGGCACCAGCAAATTGGGCGTCTCTCCTTGCTTGGGCACTATTGAACCGAACGAAATCTGATACGGCCCGCGCGTGCTGACGCCGATGTCGCCTTCGTTTTGCACATAACCTTCCGGGGTGATGTAACGCTGCACGTTGTGCGAATCCATACCGTAGGAGCCCATGCCAATCGGCTCGGGCGTTGGACGCTTTTTTAAGAGTTCGTTTTCCGTCATGACGTGCCTTCCGGTCATGCGCCGGGCTTCACGAACATAAATCTGGTGCGGCCAGTTTCCGCTGGTGGTGAATTCGTCCTTCGCCAAACCCCATGCCGCCATCTCCAGACGAACATCATCGGGCATGCGCGGGTCGTTAGCCACGAAATAGAAATAACCCTTCTGATACTCTTCGTGTTCCTTGATGATTTCGCGTCGCCGTTCGTAAGTTGCTTCCGGATAGTCATAATTTCGGCCAATATTGTCGGTGCTGAATGGCCCGTGATTATTGGTGTCGGTCTTTGCATTGGGAATCAGGTCAAACTTCCGAAATGTTTCGCGCCATCCGGCTTGAAAAACGCGCAGTAGCAATTCGTATTGCTTGGGGTCGTAGGTTGCCGGCTTGGGGAACGCCACGCGGTTTTCCGGCGTCTTGGTTAAGCACATGCGGAAGCAGTAGGCTTGAATTTTGTTGTCGGCCTTGCCATATTCGCCTGGCGATTCGGTACTAATCCGAGGGAGAACACCGCTTTTGGGGTCGCCAGGAATCACATATGGCGAGATGGGCTGCTGTACGGCACCGAAATGATGCTTGTGGTGCAGCACGCCTGTTTGAATGCCATTCCATTGTTCGTCGTAAGTCGTTTTGGCTTCGCGGCCGACTGTGTAACTTACCCCGGCCAGCGCCATCAGGTCGCCTTCGTAGGTGGCATCAATGAACATTTTCCCCGCGTAGGTTGACCCATTGAGCATGGTGATGCTGGTGATACGCCCTTGGGCATCTTTCTTCAATCCGCTTTTGTCGCGGCGCAACCAGGAATCGCGAAAGATTGGAATTTTGAGCTCCTGCATCCACGCTTCATAAACGCCTTCGGCGATATGTGGTTCAAAAACCCACATTGTGCGCGTTCCGGCGTCGGCGGCAACTGTGCCTTGTCCCTTGTTGCCGTATTGTTCGCGCTTCTGCCAGCGCCATGTTTCCGGCTTCTGATATTCCAGCCAGACGCGATGGTAGAATTCACGGGAAACTCCGCCGATAACACTTGTGTCGCCGGAATCGGTCAGCCCCAGTCCCCCGGCTGTAAGTCCGCCGAGGTGTTTTTCCGGGCAAGCGATGACCACGGTTTTACCCATGCGCCGGGTTTGCACGGCGGCTGTCATTGCACCGGATGTGCAGCCGTAGATTACGACGTCTGCTTTGTGCGATGCAGCGCTGGCAAACGCAGTAGCAAGCAATGCCGCGGTTAGGGTAATGGGAAAGGAAAAGTTCACCCTACAGTTGTCTCACGTTGAAAAGAAGCGTGCAAGATTATTCCTGAATTCCGAAGTTGCTCTGTAAGTTTAGGTTCGGTGCCTCGGGAAAGGATTTCGGTCCCACGGTTATTCGTAAGTGCGGGATTGAAGAGCATCGGCAAGAGTCCGACGCGGCAGACACGACTGTCCGCGCCACGATGACTATCAGACTTGTTCAACTTTGGAACTGAGTGTGGATTACTCGGGAAGGTGCAACTTGGGATGTTTATTGCTTGGTCAAAATTACTTAAATTCGAATTCGCCCTGTGGTGCTTCGATCTTTCGCTCGATCACAAGGGTCTTGCCACCGTCGGTGAGGGTCCATGAGTTCACACGTTGAAAAGCAGCGTGCAGGATTAATCCGAAATTCCGAAGTTGCTCTGTAAGTTTAGGTTCGGTGCCTCGATAAAGGATTTCGGTCCCGGGGTTATTCGTAAGTGCCAGATCGAAGAGCATCGGCAAGAGTGCCGACGCGGCAGACACGAGTGTCCGCGCGACAATTGCCTGGCAGACTTGTTCAACTTTGGAATTGAGTGTGGATTATTCGGGAAGGTGCTTAGGCGGGATGTAGAAAAGGGGCGACGCTGGGCCGCCCCTCTTGGGATCTTTATTGCTTGGTCAAAACTTGCTTAACTTCGAATTCACCCTGTGGTGCTTCAATCTTCCGCTCAATCACCAGGGTTTTACCACCGTCGGTGAGGGTCCACTTATCATTGAGTTTGATTTCGCTACCCTGGAAGTCGGCTTTGGTAACCATCATCAGCGCATCGCCTTCCCATTTGGTTGTGGAGCTGGCTTCGCTACCGCGCATCTTGTTCTTGGATACTTTGCCATCTGTCGTATAGACAGAGTCCATCTTCATTTCGCCTTGTTGGTTCGCCTGTTCGGTGGAAACCTTCAAGTCCGGGTCCTTGTGTGCGATCTTCATGATCAGCTTGTCAGGAGCCGGCATTGGGCCAAAATCGCTTTTTGAAGCGTCCAGTTTCCAATCACCGGTAAAATCGGTTGCGGCAAACATGGATGCGCTGAGCAAGAGCAGCAGTGTCAGTTGCTTCATAAGAATATTCCTTCCATAAGCCGGTGGTTCCGGCAATTATGCTGAGTATAACGCAGCCAGCGGTTTACAATGTAAAGATTTGTGAGGATCTACCGAATTTCTTCGCGTAAACGATTAAGTGATTCAGCCCAATAGTGGCGCATCTTTTCAGCAGATTGTAAGTTGCCAAGCTTGGAATGATCTGCAGTAACCCGGGTCTTGCCGCCCTCTTCAGTCAGGCGCACTGTGACGTGTGAACCGTCGGGGTAACTGGCTTCCAGCGCCCGACTGCCGGAACTTGTTGGCCTTTTTTCCAAAACTGCACCCCAGCCTGCATCACGGCATGCCTGAAATAGCTTGCGCAACGATCCTTCAATCGTACGTGTAACGCGCACGCGGTGCTGCGTCTTGGCGCAGTGCGCGGCAATCACTTCAGACCACCATGTATCCAGCCTGTGCTGTGCACGCAATTGGACTGCTGCCTGCTCCGGGATAGTGGCAACAATTGCAGCCCACTGCTCCCAGTTCTTGCCTGTAGCAGCAAGTAGTTGCGCGTCTGTAAGTTTCACTGTTTGGCGCACGACTTCTATCGTATCTCAGACCGGCTTGGCTTTGTTCCAAATGTAATAAATAGGAATGCCAAGCAGCACCAACCCCAGCCCCGGCCACGTGTAGTTGGGCTTATAGAGCAGCAATAACACTTCAATCAGGCCTGCGGAAAAGATGTAGAACAATGGCAAAAAGGGATAGCCGAAGGTCTTGTAAGGCCGTTCCAGATTCGGTTGGGTGCGCCGCAAAACGATTACCGCAGAAATGGTGAGAATGTAAAAAAGCAGATTGGCAAAGATGACGTAATCCAGTAGATCTCCGTAGCTGCCGCTGAGGGTTAACGCGCAAGCCCAGGCGCATTGCATCCACAATGCTTTGGTGGGTGTTTTCTGAACCGGGTCGATGTAGCTGGCAGCCTGAAAAAACAGCTTGTCCGCCGACATGGCATAGAGCACACGTGCACCGGAAAGCACCAGGCCGTTGACGCAGCCGAATGTTGAAACCATGATTGCCGCCGCCATAAACTGTACGCCGGAAGAACCAAGAATTGCAGCGGCAGCAGCGGTGCCCACACGATCTTCTGCCGCATGTTGAATCGCTTCAAACGGCAGCACCAACAGATATCCGAAATTCGCGGCCAGGTACAGCACGGAAACCACTGACACGCCTATTGCCAAAGACAGCGGCAGATTGCGTTTTGGATTGCGTGTTTCCCCGGCAGTGAAGGTTACCGTGTTCCAGGAATCGGCAGAAAACAGTGAGCCCACCATCGCCACGCCACCCAGACGAATCGTGTCCCAGTTCCAGCCAGCATTGCCCCAGAAGTTAGCGAAATTTCCGGCAATTGCTTCCGGGTTCCTGCCGATGGTAAATGCGGCTATGATCAACCCAAGCAGCGCTGCCGTCTTGGCAATGGTGAAAACGTTTTGCACTATTGCGCCTGTGCGCAGGCCTCGCGTATTTACCCAAGTCAGAAAAACCAACATGAAGATGGCGACAAGCCGTTGCGAGGTGACCAGTGGCGCCAGTTGATTGCTGGCCGAAATCCAGGAAAAAAACACACCGGCAAATTTGGCGAAGGCCACAGCAACCGCGGCGATGGTGCCGGTTTGAATTACTGAAATTAGCGTCCACCCATAAAGGAAGCCGCTCAACGGGCCGAAAGCTTCGCGGATATAAACGTATTGTCCGCCTGCGCGGGGCATGGCTGCAGCAAGTTCACCATAGCTTAGTGCGCCGCACATCACCATTAGGGCCGTCACCACCCAGGTCATCATCATCATGCCGGGCGACCCAACTTGACGGCCAATGTCTGCGGCCACAATAAAGACGCCGGAGCCGATCATCGACCCCATCACGATCGTCGTTGCGTCGAGCAGTCCGAGGCCTTGGACTAGCTGTGTTTTTGAAGACTGCTCAGTTGCTTGCGCCATAGCTCCGTTGTTTGCCGAATCCGCTGCGGGTCGGAAAGTAATCCACTGATGATAGCAACAGAATCGGCACCGGCACGAATTACTTCGGCTGCATTCTCGAGGGTGATGCCGCCAATGGCTACCAGCGGCTTTTCTGTCAGTGGACGCAGACGTGTTAACTCGTTCAGGCCAACAACAGGATCGGGGTTTTCCTTTGATTGTGTTCCGAAAAGTGGACCCAGCGCGAGGTACTCAACCGGCTCATCGGCAGCCGCCCGCAATTGCATTTCGTTGTGTGTGCTAAGACCAATGATGCTGGCGTACTGGCGCACCTC
>JBBRJC010000022.1:0-15094 GCA_038220135.1 Bryobacterales bacterium
AATCGCTCCCGGCCCCGCTATCAGCGGCATCGCCAGCGGTACCAGAATGCGGTCGTCGGAATCTTCCTCACCCTTCGATTCATCCTGAACTTTGGTAGGTGATCCGCGCAGCATCTCTAGTCCCATCAGCAAAATCAACAAGCCTCCGGCCGCTTGAAACGCTGGTAGTGAGATGCCAAACAACCGCAGCAACGCCTCGCCTGCAAGCAGCGAAACGCCTAAAATCAGCGTCACAGCAATGGCCGCACGCAGTGGCGCCTTCTTGCGGGCGGCTTCGGGCATGGTCGAAGTAAGGCTAAGGAACGCCGGAACGGCGCCCGGTGGATCGGTGATTGCAAGTAGTGCAACCACCACCTGCAGAAACTGATCTAGTGGTGCAAGAATACCTTTAGCGTACCATTTGCCGCGAATACGATACCATTGAAGTATCCCCACATGTTTCGATTTGAAACCGCTGGAGAATCGCACGGCGAATGCCTGGTGGCGACGGTTACGGGTCTCCCCGCAGGCGTGCCGATTTCTCTGGAAAAAATAAACCGTGAATTATGGCGTCGCCAGCAAGGCTTCGGGCGCGGCGGCCGTATGAAGATTGAAACCGATCAGGCTGAAGTTGTGGCCGGAGTTCGCCACTCCCAAACCATCGGTGCCCCGATTGCAATCATTGTGCGCAATCGCGATTGGAAGAATTGGACCGAAATTCTGCCCGTTGAAAGCTATCCTGGCTCCGATGAAAAGTTGAAGCCGGTCACTCGTCCTCGTCCAGGGCATGCTGATCTGGCCGGTGGCATCAAGTATAACTACCACGATGCCCGCTACATTTTGGAACGGGCCAGTGCGCGTGAAACCACAATGCGTGTCGCCGTCGGTGCGATGGCCAAGGCGTTTCTCTCCCAGTTCGGTATTGAAGTGCTGAGCCATGTTATCTCCGTTGGCACCGTGCGCCTGGAACGTCAGGCCTCGTGGGATGAACTGGTTTCCCTCAGCCAGAAAGAGGAAGTGCTGCTCGGCTGTGTTGTTCCGGAAACCGAAGCCCGCATGAATGAAGTTGTCGACGAAGCTTATCGCACTGGCGACACCATCGGCGGCATTTTTGAAGTGGTCGCGCATGGGCTGCCCATTGGCCTTGGCTCGCATATCACCTGGGACACTCGTCTCGATGGGCGTCTCGCGCAAGCGATCGTGTCCATGCAGGCCGTGAAAGGGGTTGAAGTTGGCTTCGCTTTGGAGGGTTCGGAATCGTTCGGCTCGAAGGTTCAGGACACGATTCATTACAACAAGGAAGATCGCGAATTCTTCCGTGGTGCCAATCGCGCCGGTGGCCTTGAAGGAGGCATCACCAACGGGCAGGACATTATTGTTCGCGGATTGTTGAAGCCGATTTCCACCTTGCGCCGTCCTTTGGAAAGTGTCGATCTTGCAACACGCGATCCTGAGAAGGCAGCTTACGAACGCAGCGATATTTGCGTGCTGCCTGCCGCAGGCGTAATTGGCGAAGCAATGGTTGCCATTGTCCTGGCACAGGCGTTTATTGAAAAGTTTGGTGGAGATTCGATGGTGGAAACACGGCGAAACTTTGAAGGCTACAAGGAGCAGGTGAGGAATTACTGATGATTCTCGAAATCACGAAATATGGAGTGCCTGTTCTTGAAGAGGTGGCTGCACCGATAATAGATTTTGGGCCGAAACTGAAGAAACTGGTCGACGACATGTTTGAAACCATGTATTCGGCTCGTGGTGTCGGATTGGCCGCGCCGCAGGTAAATGTGGGGCATCGGCTTACGGTGATCGATGTGTCGGCCGGCGAAGATGCCAATTCCAAACTGGTGTTGATCAATCCGGAAATTATCCATCTGGAAGGCTCCCAGGTGGGGGAAGAGGGTTGTCTTTCCATCCCCGGTTTTCGTGAAGATGTGAAACGTGCCAAGCTTGCTCGCATTCGCGCGCAGGATGCAGACGGTGCCTTTTTTGAAGTGAAGGGCGAAGACCTTTTGGCACGGGCGATGCAACATGAAATCGACCACCTGAACGGGATATTATTTATCCAGCATCTCAGCTTATTGAAACGCGATCTAATTAAACGCAAAATCAAAAAGATGCAAAAGGCTGGAGAGTGGAAGTAGTTTTTCTCGGCACCCCCCCGTTCGCCGTGGCTACGCTCGAAGCAATTCTGAAAGCCGGTCACACGGTGAAGGCTGTTTACACTCAACCCGACCGTCCCAGTGGCCGAGGTCAGGAATTGGCGCAATCTGCCGTGAAAAAAGCGGCATTGGCCCACGGCTTGCCAGTGTTGCAGCCGGAACGAATTCGCCGCCCCGAAGAAATTGCAAGGCTCGCTGAGTTTAAGGTTCCCGCTATGGTGGTCGTCGGCTACGGTCAGATTTTGCCTCAAGCAGTCATCGATCTGGCACCATTGGGCATCATCAATGTGCATGGTTCGTTGTTGCCTAAGTATCGCGGTGCGGCGCCTATTCAATGGGCGATTGCAAACGGCGAACACATAACTGGTGTAACTACGATGCGCATTAATGCGGGTATGGATACTGGCGATATGCTGCTGAAGGCGGAACTGGGAATTGTATCTACAGATACTTCAATAACTTTAGGCGGGCGGTTGGCGGTGTTAGGCGCCGATTTATTAGTGGAATCTTTGGCTGGTTTGGAAAATAATTCCATCCCTGCGATTCCCCAAGATCATACACAAGCAACTAATGCCCCCATTTTGAAAAAGGAAGATGGCCGCATTGATTTTGAGCGCACCGCAGGGCAAATATCCTGTCGTTTGCGCGGTTTTACACCTTGGCCAGGTGCTACAACCAGTTTTCGCGGCACGCCATGGAAAGTACTTACTGCTCATGTAGTTGACGATAAATTAGCGGGCCCAACCGGAACTATTAATGCATTAGGAAGGCGGTTATTGGTATCCTGCGGTGGTAATACGGTTCTTGAGGTAGTAGAACTACAGCAGGAAGGTCGCAAGCGGATCGCTGCTGACGCATTCCTGAACGGGCAACGTCCCGTTGCAGGTGAGAAATTTGGAGGCTAGCTTGTTTCCTCTGCCCTTAGGCTACCGGTACGCCGCTGTGCACGCCGGAATTCGTAAAGACGCGCGAGACGATCTTGCGTTGATAGTATCTGACGTTACTGCATCGGCCGCCGGTGTATTCACCACCAACTTAGTGCAAGCTTCTCCCGTTCGTTTGGCGAAAGCGCATTTGAAGGCATCGAAAGGTACTGCCCGCGTAATCATGGTCAACGCCGGCAATGCGAATTGTGCCACGCGCACCGGTGATAAAGTGGCGCTCGATACTTGCACCGCAGCAGCCAAGGCATTGAAGATTCCTGTTGAGCAAGTGCTTCCCGCATCAACTGGCGTAATTGGTGTTGAGATGGACGGCATGAAGCTTCGTAAGGCGCTGCCTGCTATGTCCAAGTCGCTGAATGAAGACTTTGAAAAAGTGGCCAATGCCATTTTAACTACTGACCTGGTGCAGAAAAAAGCTGCGGCACGCGTCGGTTGCAAAGACGGTACGGTAACTATTGCGGGAATGACAAAGGGCTCTGGAATGATCCATCCGCTAATGGGTACCACGCTTGCCTTCCTGATGACCGATGCTAAACTGAGCCCATCCGATTTGAAGCCGATGCTGCAACGGACAACCGCGCGCAGCTTCAATCGCCTCTCAGTAGATGGTGATACGTCCACCAACGACACGATTTTCTTACTCGCCAACGGTGCCGCAGGCGTATCGCTTTCGCGTGGAGAAAAGATGGTGTTCGAAGAGGCGCTGACGCACCTGCTGTCTGACCTTGCTCTGCAAATTGCTCGCGATGGCGAAGGCGCATCAAAGTTGATCACGATCGATGTAAGCGGTGCGTCCAGTGAAGCAGCAGCTGAAAAAATCGCCCGTACAATCGCCAATAGTCCGCTCGTTAAAACCGCAATCTACGGTAACGATGCCAATTGGGGCCGTATCTTATGTGCAGCCGGCTATGCTGGCGTGAAATTCAATCCAGCTAAAGTGGATATAGATTTGCAGGGTGTAACCGTCTGCCGCGATGGCTTGGCTGCAAAGTACAAGGAAGATGAACTAAAGAAGATGCTGATGGTTCCTGATGTGAAAATTAGCTTCCACCTCCAAGGAAAGGGAACAGGCCGCGCCCGCTTCTTCACCTGCGATTTTACCGAAGGCTACATTAAGATCAACGCCAGTTACCGGAGCTAAATCCGGACGGCAAACATATGCCCTTAAACCGCCGCCAATTCGTTACGCTGGTCGCTGCGGTTCTCCCTGTTACCGCGCAAGATGTTTCGCATGAAACGTTGCTCGAAGTGGTGGCGCAATTTGCCTCCGGCCTCAGCGAAGGCAACGCCGAAGCGGCAATCGAACAGCTTGAAATGTCAGTTCCGGCAATGAATAAACTTGCCTATCAGGTGCGTTCGCTAATCTCCAATGGTGACGTTTCCGCAATAGCTGAACCTCTGGAATGGATCGAAGGGCCGGCCGTAATACTGGATTGGTTTTTCGAGCTGAAGTCGCAAGATGCCGGCGCGGTGGTGCGCAAACACGAACGCGTAACCTGCCGCTTTGGCAAGAAAGGGAAGCGCTGGAAGATTGTGTCGCTTGAACCGGCCACGTTCTTTTCCAGCTAAATTGCAATGAGCATTCAAGCTTACATGGCGCGCATGGTGCCAACGCCTTTGGTTGGGATCCGCGTTGATGGGTCGCCGGAAATTTGGGCAAAGCTCGACTTTTTAAACCCCAGCGGCTCAACCAAAGATCGCATTGCCCGCTTCATTTTGGAGAAGGCCATGCGCGAAGGCAAACTCGTGCGCGGCGGTAGTGTTGTGGAAGCCTCCAGCGGGTCAACGTCAATCGCGATGGCTCTCGTTTGTGCGCAATTGGGCCTGCGTTTCACAGCTGTAATGCCCGAGGGTGTGAGCAATGAGCGTAGTCTGATTATCCGCGCCTACGGTGGGCAAATTCGCTTCACACCCAAAGAGCTGGGAATCAGTGGAGCGATTGCGGAAACCGAAAAAATTGCGCCCGAGGAAGATGCTTTCCTGCCTCGTCAATTTTCAAATCCGGATAACGCCCTGGCGCACCGTATGGGCACCGCTCGCGAGATCCTGGAACAGATTCCCGGTGGCACCGTAGCTGCGATTGTCAGCGGTGTTGGCACCGGTGGAACGTTGGTGGGTATCTATCAAGGGTTGCGCGATGCCGGTTGTGCAGTACGTCCGATTTTGGCCAAGCCCGTCACTTTTGGTAACGATGCGTATGAGGTGGAATGCTGTAGTTTTAGTTCGCGCATTCCCGGTGTTGTTGATAGCCTCTCGACAATTTTCAAAGAAGAAGAATTGCCGGGTCTGGCCACCATTGAGGTGCCCGATGGTGATGCGATCGACACCACGCGAGCCCTCATGGCGCAAGGCTTTCCGGTAGGTCCAAGTTCAGGCTTGAATTTCCGCGCGGCCGTTATGGCGATCGAACAGCTTGGCATTACCGGCCCCGTTGTCACCGTGTTTGCTGACCGTATGGAACGATACTTTACAACGGAAATGTTTGCGCCCTACCGTTAATCCTGAATTCCGAAGTTGAACAAGTCTACTAGTCCTATGTGGCGCGGACACTCGTGTCTGCCGCGTCCCGACTCATCGGGACGCTCCTAGCGGTGTGCCGAGCATATCGTTGTTAAACAGCCTCGGCTCGAACCGTTTCTACCAGTCACCGGCCGCGCCTCCGTCCAATTCGCGGAAGCACGCTTTGGCAATGGCCAGCACGCCCGAATCGCAGATTGCCGCGACAGATGGCGAAATAGCTAACACCTCAGACCTGTAGCAGCGATACAATAACCGGGATGCTTTACCGCTACCGAGTCTTATTCCTTCTATTTCTCCTTTCGATCATCACCTACCTTGATCGTGTCTGCATTTCGGTCGCTGGACCGCGAATGCAAGAGGAGCTGAATATTGATCCCGTTCATTGGGGCTGGGTTGTAGGTGCCTTCACTCTTACCTATGCTGCATTCGAAATTCCCAGCGGTGCCTGGGGCGACAAGTATGGCCCGCGCTCCGTTCTAACCCGCATCGTTCTGTGGTGGTCGCTTTTCACCACCCTAACCGGATCAGTATCCAATTTTTGGGTGCTGCTGGGCACTCGCTTTTGCTTCGGTGCCGGTGAAGCTGGAGCCTATCCAAATTCTGCCTCCAGCATCTCCAAATGGTTTCCCGCTCACGAGCGCGCCAAGGCTACCGGTATCGTCTGGATGGCTTCTCGCCTTGGGGGTGCACTCTCTCCCCTGATCGTTGTTCCCATTCAGATGATCTACGGTTGGCGCGCCAGCTTTTATTGCTTCGGCGTGGTCGGCGTCATCTGGTGCATCGTTTGGTATTGGTGGTATCGCGATTATCCGTTTGAAAAGCCCGGTGTCACCAAGGCTGAAATGGAAGAGATCGGCGCAGGCACCACCAGAGAGCATCACAGCCTTCCCTGGGCCCAAGTGTTGCGCAAACGCAATTTCTGGAAGATTTTGGCGATGTACCACACCTACTGCTGGGGATCGTACTTCTATCTTTCGTGGTTGCACACCTACCTGCAGAAAGGACGCGGCTTTACCGAAGGGGAAATGCGCTATTTGTCCGCGTTGCCCTTTATTTTCGGTGCCTGTGGCAATCTGTTCGGCGGGTGGCTATCAGACAGGTTGGTCAAAACCCATGGCCTCAGTTTCGGTCGCCGTATTGTCGGTACCGTTGGCTTGTTCATGAGCGGCATATTTCTGATGAGCACAGCATTTGTCGACGATAAAGTTACGGCCGTGATTTGCCTCGCTTTGGGCTACGGCAGCATGGATTGTATGTTGCCAGTGGCGTGGGCTGTTTGCCTGGACGTTGGCCGCAAATATGGTGGCGCCGTCACCGGTTCCATGAACATGGCCGGCCAATGTGGTTCGTTCCTTTCCTCGGTAGCATTCGGCTATATGGTGAGCTACTTCGGCAACTACAACGATCCACTAAAGCCGCTCGCTTCCATGCTGTTCATCAGTGCTTTCATCTTCTGGCAAATCGATCCAACTAAGCAATTGGTGGATGCCGACGAGCCCGGGGTTGATCCGAAACTGATCCCTGTCCAGGTTTAATGTAATGGAATCGCCGCAGGCGTTAACCTGCGGCGTAGCGATTTTATTCTTCGTAGTGCGCGTAGGGTGACGAATTGTACGCCGTACCTGTGCCTGCACCAGCTGCTGCAGTCATGGCCTGTGAATTTTCATTGAAGCCTAGCTGACGCATCAGATTGTTCAGACTCGATTCCAGTTCGCCAACCTTGCTGTTCATCGCCACCAGGCGATTTTCAATGGCGGGCTCAGCAGCCAGCTTGAATTTGCCCAACACTGCGCTGCGAGCAAAATCTGAAATGCTGCGTGCTCCCAATGAGCCGCAAGCTTGTCTGAGGTCTTCAAACTCTTCTTCACTCAGTCTGAAGTTTACGAGTTTGGTTCGGGGATTGATAACCATATAATTGCTGTTCTCCGCTTTACATTAGTTTAGTGAGCGAGAACCTTAGATGTTCTCAGGTAAAATACTTAGAAAACCTCAAAAAAATTGGTTTTCTACACGATTTGACCCCGATGCGGGGAAAACCGGGACTACGTGCGGGTGGGTACTACCCCACAATAGGGTGTATTTGTATCGGAAATACCCTGCCCTATAGAGGTCTGGGATCGTATTATAGTTTAGAGTGATAAGGGCTGGAGGCGAGCATTTTTAAGTTCTGCGTGTTGGCATCGTCGAGTTCGGGCAATTGCACCTTCATCGGTACGGACACAACGCGTATTCTGCTCGACGCCGGGTTGAGCCGCCGGGAAACTTTCGCCCGCTTGGCGAGTATTGGGGAAGACCCGTCCAAGCTCGATGCAATTTTCATCACCCACGAACATAGCGACCATATCGCGGGGTTGCCCGTAATCGCGAAGACGCTCAAAATTCCGGTTTTTCTGACAATCAAAACAGCACCGACCATCGCCTGGGGTTCCTACGTGCCGCAAATTGAAACGTTTCAGGCAGGGACGACGATGATTATCGGCGACATTGAGATTTCCAGCTTCACCATTCCGCACGATGCGATTGATCCGGTGGGTTACAGTTTCCGCTCGCAAGGGATCAAGGCGAGCGTGGCGACCGATTTGGGCTACATCCCGGAAAATATCAAGTACAATCTGCGTGATTCTGACGTGATGCTTCTGGAATCGAATCATGATCTGGAGATGCTGAAAGTTGGGCCCTACCCATGGACAGTGAAGCAACGGGTGATGGGGCGCAACGGCCATCTATCGAATGATGCTGTGGCGCGGTTTATCGACGAAGACCTGGATTCGCGAATTTCCACCTTGCTTTTAGGGCATTTGAGCGACCACAACAACTACCCGGCCCTGGTGGAGCTTTCGGCATCGCAAGCATTGGGTGGACGCAACTTGGCCCCGAAACTGGTCATAGCGAGCGGCACGCAACATTCCGAAATTTTCCTCTATTAAGCAAAGATCATAAAGATCCGGGACGGCATAAAGATCCGGGACGGGGGTGTCATCTCCGGAACCATGTTAACCGGTTATGTTTGGCTGATCGATGGTAAAATTAATCAATCTTGGCTGAAGAAGAAAACAAGACGCTGGATAATTCGGGGCCTAGTTCCGCACGTCATTTTGTGCCGCCGTCACTGGGTGAACGAATCTCTAGCGACTCAACCGGAAATACCTATGAGATGGGACATGGGATAGGCGAAGGTAACTTTGGTTTTGTTTTTCATTGCAAAGACACGTGGGGTAATCATCTTGCTGCAAAGGTCCTAAAGCCCTGCGGAATTCCGTATGAACGCATTCGTGCATCGGCAGAAAGCGAGTTCCGGAAGCTCCATCATTTGCGCCATCCAAACATTACATATGTGTTTGACGCCTTTGAGTATCGCGATACTTTTTACATCGTTACCGAGTGTTGTCACGCTCCAGTAAGCGACTTGTTTTCGTTGCAAGGATTCAACGGTCAATACTGGCTAATGCCAATCGCTCGATGCCTGCTCCAAGCGGTGCACTATCTACATATCAATCAGTTTGCACATCAAGATATACACGCCGGAAATGTCTTGACGGCATTCGCTCGTAACGAGGTAGATCCCCTGGATCCTGGCGCAGTTCAATTCAAACTAGCTGATCTTGGGGTCAGTAAGGTATTCAATGAGCTAAACGCTTTTAATACACTAAATGATTCGATTCGCCCTCCTGAGGCAATTGATGAATCCGAATTTGGTCCAATTGATCAACGAATTGATGTCTACCAAACCGGCTTACTCTTGTTACAATTTGCAGTCTCTAGGCAACTCATGTTTACTTCAGAACAAGTGCTGGCTGCTTTGCCTCGGGAACACGCTCTCAAACTACCTGCTCCGTTAAATTTTGCTCTCGAGAAAGCACTCCGTCGTCATGCTTCCCACAGAACGGCAACAGCCATGGAATTATGGCGAGATTTAAATTCAGGAGTTTCTGAACTCCCATCTCAATTGGTTTTACCTGGCGTCGAACCAACTTCACGGGCAGATTCGCAGAACTAGCATTTGTACTGTGAATAGGGATCGTGAAATCATGATCAGACCTTTTCAGCATCCTCGCTTCAGGTTCGACGTCACTTAAAATGTCTTTAAGTAGATGGTCAAGCGCGGCGGATGTGCTACACCTTCGCGCGTGTCTCTGTAGCCATTCATCTGAAAGTTGAAGACCGGAATTCCCTCAACTACCTTCAGTCATCTTCAACTCAAAGAAACAAATAGCTATCGTTAGAGATGAGGCGATGAGTACTCCGTCCCCGATTCTCTTCAACGAGGATAGATCCGGGACGGGGGTGTCATTTCCGCATCTCCCGCTCCTAGGTTGAAACAGGATTCGTAAACCGGTAAGCCCCAGCCAGGAACAGATTTTGAAACGGCAGCCTGACCCAGTGCATAGCTGGCGTCACTCCGGGCATCAGCTCAGGATGCATCGCAAGGTAGATGTTGGCCGGAAACACAGCAATCAACATCGCCACAAGCCCCCAGGCAGCCAGTTGACGGGTCCGCGCCGGAAGCAGCCCCAACCCCAACAGCACTTCTGCGGCCCCCGCAAGCATCTGCAGTTCGTTCGGCCACGGCAGCATCGGCGGCATAATTTTGATGTAGAATTCCGGATGCCGGAAATGGTTGATCCCCGCCCCCACATAGAACACCACTTGCAGGTACAGCAATATTTTTAGAAGCACAAATGTCCTTAGCGAACAGAAAATGCAATCACCGATGAACCCGCCGCAACCACGATGTACTGCTTGCCACCGAGCGAATAAGCAATCGGCGGTGCACCGATCACGCCACCAGTCTGAAAGCGGTACAACAGCTTGCCCGTGCGCGCGTCAAACGCTTCAAAGTACCCTTCCTTCTCGCCCGTGAATACCAACCCGCCAGCCGTCGCCAGAACGCCCGCAGTGGGTGGCGAGACTGTTTCGAATTGCCACTTAATATTCCCCGTAGCCGGATCCACCGCCAGCAACCGGCCCGTCAATGGCTCAGTCGGAATGCCGCCAATCGTCGAGCCTTGGAACCACTGCCCAGGGATAAAATCCTGATCAGTCTTGTAATAAAGATGGCAGCCATCAGTGGTATTGAAGTAGTAGAGACCCGTTTGCGGACTGTACGATGTGGCCTGCCAGTTGTGCCCACCGCCCATCCCCGGGCATGATTTATTGCCCGCCTCGCTCGGCTCCTGTCCCGAAATCAGCCGTGGCCGTCCATCCGGGCCAATGCCATCAGTCCAGGTAATCTTCGTATAAGGCTTGGCTGAAATAAACTGGCCGCTGGTGCGATCCAGCACGTAATAAAAGCCATTGCGATCAGCATGAACCAGCGCCTTCACTGGCTTACCCTTCACGTTCAGATCAAGCAGCACCGGGTCGCCCATCGAATCCCAATCGTGCAGATCGTGCGGTGTGAATTGGAAGTGCCACTTCAGTTTGCCCGTATCCAGATCCAGCGCCACCATGGAACAGGTGTAGAGGTTGTCGCCCTTGCGATGGTCGCCGTTCAGGTCCGGACCGGGATTGCCCGTCCCCCAATAGGTGAGGTTCAGTTTCGGGTCCCACGTGCCGGTTATCCAGGTTGAGCCGCCGCCGCGCTGCCATGAATCGCCACTCCACGAATCGCCATTGGGCTCGTTTTTCTCGGGCACAGTGTAGAAGCGCCAAAGCCGTTTGCCGGTCTTGGTATCGTAGGCGTCAATAAATCCGCGCGTCCCAAACTCAGCGCCCGCAATGCCGATAATCACCTTGCCGTTGGCCACCAGCGGCGCAACAGTGGCGCTATAGCCTTTCTTATAATCTTCGATCACGGTTTCCCAAACGGTCTTGCCAGTGCGCCTGTCAATGGCTACGATGGTGGCTTCAAAATTCACTTTGTACAGTAGATCGCCTTCCGCCGCAAAGCCACGATTGGGTTGGCCGCAGCAGCCATTCACGCCCTTCGGCACCGCTTTGGCGTAATGCCACACTTGCTTCCCCGTTAGTGCATCCAATGCAAAAGCGTGGTTCGATGGCCCGGTGATGTACATCTGCTGGTCAAACACCAGCGGGACTGATTGAAATCTTCCGGCCACTCCGGTTTGGAAAATCCATTCCGGCGCCAGGCGCGAAACATTTTGCGTATTGATCTGGTTCAGTTCGCTGTAACGCCAACCTTGCGGATTCTGGCCGTAGGATGTCCAGTCGCCCGGTTGTGCCAGCAGATAGCCAGTTGTAAGGGCGATCAGTAAAAGCAGTCTCATTGCTTGCCTCCCAGCGTAATCATGTAGGCGACAAGGTCGTCAATTTCTGAAGCGGTAAGAAGCTTAGAATACGTACCAGGCATCAAAGAACGTGCCTCTCGTTTGATCGATTTTACCTGCTCTTTATAGAAGGAAAAGTACTCGCCTTTATTGTTCACCAGTTGCGCTGAAAAGGTGTCGAAGCCTCGCTGCACTCCGGTAATCTTCCGGCCCTCTTTCGTTTCCACAATGATCGTAAGAAAGCCAGGTGTAAGGTCTTTATCCACAGCCACAATAGAATCGCGCAGATACACAGCAGAACGCCGTCTGCCGGCCATTGTCAGGTCGGGGCCCATCGTTCCACCTCGATTGCCAACCTGATGGCAACCGCCACAACTTCCTTTGCCCCAGAACAGAGTATCGCCGGTAGTCCGGTTGCCCGTGTTCACAATTTCCCGTCGTGCCAGCGAGCGGATATAAGACACTAACCGCCAACTGTTGTCGGACCCCATGTTCTCGCTATAGCCCGGCATTTCCGAACCAGGCACACCGTTCATAATGACGCGATAAAGATCCTGATCTGTTTCACCGGCAGCGAATACGCCAAGCGTCAAGTCGGGCCCGCGTCCGCCATCGGCCTTCAAGCCATGGCACGGTGCGCAGTAGATTCTAAAGATGCCGCGGCCCGCTTCTATAGCGGTGGGATCCTTGGCAAGAGGGTTCTGCGCCCAGCAAGGGGAGCAGGCTATTAGGATTGCAAGTAGCCGATTCACGCTTGAAAGCTTATCACTAATTTGCATGTTGTGGAAGTTAGCAATCTCTTAGCATTCTTAGCAATTAGACATAGCAATTACGCAGGTAACGTAAAGAAGCGTCAAGAGTTAGAAGAACCGCTAACTTTCTTCTATCCAGTTGCGTTCTTCTAAATAGGAGCCACAACAAACTTATGAAACAGATCCTTTCCCTATCTTTCGCGATGTTCATTCTGACCATTGCAGGTTACGCATTCGGTAGTGCCACCGATAACATCCGGGTGACATTGCCCATGGACGCACACATTGGTGAAACCAAGTTGCCTGCCGGCGAATACATCATTCAAGCCACGAACACTGCTTCTGGCGAGCCCGTTTTGGAAGTAGAATCCGCAGCCGGTGTTCACATTCTGGTACCTGCCAGCCGCCGTGAAGAGAGCGCTTCCGGAAAAACAAAGTTGGTCCTCATGCAAGATGGCGCTGACTACCGTGTGAGTGCTGTTCACGTTGCAGGCCGGTCTTATAGTTATGACTTGCTGGTAAGCGCCGCCCCCGTAAATTAACATTCACCTGATAAACAGGAGCTATAAAAACTTATGAAACAGATCCTTTCACTCTCTTTCGCGATGATCCTTGTGAGCATTGCAGGTTACGGCTTCGCCGGTAACCACGATAACGTCAAGGTCCATTTGTCGACCGCAGCACACATTGGAGAAACAAAACTCCCGGCTGGTGATTACATCATGCAATTCCTCGATACAACGTCTGGTCTTCCAGTGTTGGAAGTACAGTCCGAAGCCGGTGTTCACGTGCTCGTAATGGCCAATCGGAACTACACAACTGTCTCCGGCAAAACCAATGTGATTCTTACCTCCGATGGTGCAGATTACCGCATCAGCGCGATTCATCTGGCTGGCCGTTCTTACAGCTACGATCTGACAACCCCGCGACACCTTCAAAATAATGCACGCCCTTCCCCTGTGCCGGTAACCGAAACCACCCCTTCGTTTACCGGCACTTTTGTCTGCGGTGGCCGAAAACCACCAGAATGGCTATCGCCCACCATTTTGTTACATCTCCCATGCTTTAGTTTCAAGGGGTTGTAGTTTGGCATGCAATGTGCAACAGAAAGAGCAAGAAGAGGAAACAAACGATGCGCTCCTACCTGAAATTGATAACCGCAACCACATTGCCGATTTGCTTCGCCACGGTGTCATTCGCACAGAGTCAACCGTCTCCTGGTGGATGGCGGAAAATTTCCGACTCCGCGCCGCAACAGGACAACCGGCAATTGGAAAACCGGCAGCAGGACAACCGCCAACCTGAATACCGGCAGCAGGACAATCGGCAACCGGAATACCGGCAGCAGGACAACCGTCAACCCGAATACCGGCAGCAGGACAACCGCCAACCCGAATTCCGCGAAAACGATCGTGATGTTGATCGCGATAGAAATGACTTCGACCAGCGAGGTCCTGATCAGCAGCAACAAATGCCCCCAGGCGCCTATGCCCCGGCGCAACTGACGATCCCCGCAGGAACCTGGATCAAGGTCCGTGTGGATCAGATGTTGTCCAGTGACCGCAATCGCGTTGGCGATGGGTTTATGGCAACCCTAACACAGCCGATTATTGCTGGTGGATTTGTAGTGGCTCGCCGCGGACAGACAATTTCCGGTCGCATCGTAGAAGCGCAGAAGGCTGGCCGTATATCAGGCACATCGAAGTTGGGTGTTGAGATTACCGACCTCAGCCTGGCTAATGGCCAACAGTTGCCAATTCGCACTCAGATGGCGCAATATGCCGGCGGAACCTCAGTTGGCCGTGATATCGGCGCTGTAGGAACAACCACTGGTATTGGAGCCATGATTGGCGCCGCAGCAGGTGGCGGGTTTGGTGCCGGAATGGGCGCAATCGCCGGTGCTGGTGCTTCTATGATCGGTGTGTTGGCCACTCGTGGCAGAGCTACCGAAATATACCCGGAATCAGAAATTACATTCCGCCTGATGGAACCGATGACGATCATGACCGATCGCTCCGGCGACGCTTTCCAGCCAGTTCGGCAAGGCGACTATGAACAGAATCGGCTGATCCAGCGCACGGTAGTCCAACGCCCCGCCTACGCTCCTTCCTATGGATACAACGGATACGGTCCTGGCTATTACGGCCCACGTTACGGTTACGGCTTCGGCCCAAGCCTGTACTTCTACTCCGGTCCGCGCTATTACGGTGGACGTGGTCGGCGGCGTTAAATAGACTGCTGTAAAAGTGATTGTGTAAGTTTTACCCGCGGCGAGCTTCATGCTCGCCGCATTCGCATTTTGCCCCTTCGGTTCCTCCGCCTGAGCCTTTGACCTGGCAATATGAAGAAAACCACCTTCCCTCCAAACCCGTTGAACTAAACCGCTGCGCGGTAAAAACACGCCGTTTCCCGTAGCTACCGTAAAGGCGGTAAAAACACGCCGTTTCCCGCAGCTACCTAAAGAAAGTTAAAGGGCCCACCGCTAGATGAATAGGTTGTTTACTCAACCAATT
>JBBRJC010000023.1:0-14965 GCA_038220135.1 Bryobacterales bacterium
GGCCTTGTCAGTAAAGGCATCGGTCATGTAGAAGCCTTTTTCAGGCGGAGTAAACGGCTTGTCGTCGATTGCCATTGTACGGCCTTCATCGAGTTTGAAATAGCTGCTGGCACCGCTGATTAAACCGAAATAGCGATCAAATCCGCGATCAGTTGGCCAATGCGGACGCTGTTCACCGACGTGCCATTTACCGGCCATGGCCGTGCGATAACCGGCTGGACGCAGAGCCTCAGCAATCGTCACGCAACGATCATTCAAGAAGCCGCGATAAGCCGGCAAATTATTATCCACAACCATGTGACCAATGCCTGCTTCGTGCGGGTAAAGACCAGTCATCAAGGCGGCACGAGTTGGGCAGCAACGCGCCATATTGTAGAACTGCGTAAAGCGCAAACCATTACGGCCGAGCTTATCCAGATTCGGTGTGGCAATTTCCGAGCCATAGCAGCCGATATCAGAAAAGCCCATATCATCGGCCATCATCAGCACGATATTTGGACGCGGATCTTTGGCTGCAAACGCAGCTCCGGCCAGGCTACCGGCGGCCACTTGGCGAAGAAAGCTTCTACGGTTCATCAGCCATTCATCATAACGCCTCTTGACCCAGTTATGATGTATGTGATGAACCGACGTCAATTTATTTCTGTCACCGCAGCAGCATCCCTTAGTACAGCGCTTGCTCAGGACGATTATCAGGCGATTTTTGACGGCAGCACACTGCACGGATGGAGCGTGGAACAAGGGCCGCTGTCCGCCTTCACAATTACCAATGGCGCCATTGCTGTTACTGACGCGGGAAATTCTCCATGCTGGTTGCGCTACGAAAAGGAACTGGAAAATTTCGATTTTCGCTGCGAGTTCTTCGTCAAAGGCTGGATCGATTCGGCAATCTATTTTTCGGCACCACTCTATGGACCACCGCAGGAATCGGGCTTCGCCATCAAGCTTTTCCACAAACAGGAAGAGCCCAAGCAGGAATCGATGGGATCTGTGTTTCCGTTGGTCGCGCCCAAATCAGTGAATGTAAAAAGCAAGGGAGACTGGAACGATCTGCGCATTGTTATGGATTGGCCGCTTTTACGCGTCTGGTCGAATGGAGAGCTGGTTCAGGATTTGAACGTGGAAGCAAACCCGGAATTGCGGCATCGCTTGCGCACTGGCTTTCTTGGTTTACAATCGCTGTCCTATCCAATTCAATTTCGCAATTTGAAGCTGAAGCAATTGCCTTCAAAGCTGCGCTGGGACACACTGTACAACTCACCGGTTGATGTGAATAAGTGGCGGCTGGTTGAAGGCAAACCACGATTTCAAACAATGGGCGGAGTGTTTCGTGGCGATGGCAACGGGCATATTGGCACCAAGGAAAAGTACCAGGATTTCGAGTTGGAAATGTATATCCGTGCGAGCAAACACTCAAACGGTGGCGTGCTATTTCGTGCACTGGGCGCGGGCGGTACAAATCCGCACTACGAAATTCAGTTGCATGACGTGGAAGGTGCTGTGTACCCAACCGGTTCACTCTATGGCATTCGCCGTGCGAAATACCCGCGTATTGGGGTGGAAGAATGGTACCTGTTTCAGCTTTATGTAAAGGGCAAACAGTGTGTGGTGCGCGTGAATGGGGAAACGGTTGTGGATTACGATAAACTGGACCGGACCGAGCCAGGAATGATTATTTTGCAGGCTCACGATGGGGCGCGCTGGATCGAATATCAGCGGATTCGTGTAAGGACTCTCTAAAACAAATGCGATCGATTCTGTTCTTTTTGATGACGCTGCCGCTGGTGGCGCAAGATGTATTTATCGCGAAGCCATACTTGCAGTTGGGCAATTTTCCGTCGATAAAAGATAGCGGCAAAATGTCGCTGCTATGGCACACCACCGACGAAAAGCATGCGTTTACGGTGGTTGCAAGAACTGCAGGGTCAAACAATTGGTCGAAACCGGTTGAGGCATCGTGGCAGCGAATCAAGGTTCGAACGATAGAGGATCATTTGGTTTGGACGGCGAACTTGACGGGGTTGAAACCTGGATCGGAATTCAACTATCAGGTGTTGCGCGATGGCAAGATGGTGTTTGAAGCGACGGCCAAAGCCCGGAAATCCGCCGCGCAGCCGTACCGCTTCGCAGCCTTCGGCGACATTGCGCAGGACACCCCAGAGCAGCGCGCAGTGGCGCATCAAATGAGTGCGGCGAAGCCCGATTTCGTTTTCGTGGCGGGCGACATTGTGTATGGGCGCGGCCGTATTTCCGAATACCGGCAGAAGTATTTTCCGGTCTATAATTCCGATGAAAACGATGCGCTGAAGGGTGCGCCACTAGGCAGGTCGACACTGTTCATCGCAGCCCCGGGCAACCACGACACGGCGACGCAGGATTTGAAATTGTACCCCGATGCCCAGGCTTATTTTTATTACTGGAATCAGCCGTTGAATGGGCCGGTAATGCCCGGGTTGCGGCTTGCGCCTGTGATTAAAGGCGATGAAGCCGATATCGCCGCGACCAAGATGAGCGCAGGCGTGAAGTTTCCGCAAATGGCTTCTTTCTCGTTTGATTACGGCAACGCGCATTGGCTGGTGCTGGATTCCAACGACTATGTGGATTTTCTTAACCCCAAGCTTCGCGAATGGATTCAAAACGATCTGGCCTCGACGAAAGCAAAATGGAAATTTGTAGGCTTTCATCACCCCGGTTTCAACTCTTCGAAAGCACACTTCAAGGAACAGCGATTGCGGCAACTTGCAGGCATCTTTCAACAGACCCATGTGGATGTGGTTTTTGCAGGCCACGTGCACAATTACCAACGCAGTTTTCCGATGACCTTTGTTCCGGAATCGACGAAACCGACCAAGGGCGAGGTGTGCGGCTTCTGGACACTGGACAAGCAATTCGGGCAAAACGGCAATACAAAACCGAAGGGTGTAATCTATCTGGTCACTGGCGCTGGCGGGGCGAAGCTGTATGATCCGGATCAGGAAAAGCATTCGGAAAGCTGGCAACAATTCACTGATAAATTCATTTCCAGCGTTAACTCCTTCAGTCTGGTTGACATAGCAGGCGGCCGGCTGACCATGCGTCAAGTGGATAAAAATGGGAAGGACGTAGACCAGTTTGTGATCGAAAAATAGCGTGAATTGGGGGTTCTCAAATGGTATCGATTGCGCTTACAATTAAGCCCATGAAGCTAATTCGTCTACTTACCGTGCTCGTTGCTTCCCTGTGTATGGTTACCGCCTATGCGCAGCCGAAGAAGGACGCCAAGAAAGAAGCCCCGGCTGCGACAGCCAAGGCAGGAGCGCCGCTGGACATCAACTCCGCCACGCTTGAACAGTTGCAAAAGCTGCCTGGAATCGGTGCCGTTTACTCGAAGAAAATCATCGAAAACCGCCCTTACAATGGCAAGGATGACATTGTGGCAAAAGCTGGTGTACCGCAGGCCACTTACGACAAGATCAAAGACATGATCATCGCGAAGAAGGCTGCCGCACCTAAGAAAAAATAACTTTCATTGCGGGGGCTTGCGGTTCGGGCCAGCCCCTTCGATTTCCACTTTCGTCTTCAGTTTTTTCGACCACTCTTCTGCATTTCCTTCCTTCAAACGAATCACTCCTAGAAATTTTGCTGCCGCCTGGAGCACTGCCATGGGCGCGCTTGTCGCATCGAAAACTTCTGAATAGATGGTGGCGTTTTTGTTGCAGGAACGGAGGGCCGCTGCGGTGACGGTGAAAAATTCCCTGGCTAAAGCTGAGAGAAATTCGGTGTCATCTCGTTGGACGGCCGGGCGTGTCAAGTCAACCCTGGTCAGAAGGTCACCTTCCAGATCGGTAAACGATGCGGCTTCCACGCCGTACGCGATGTTGAGCGCGGTGATGTTATAGCCGTAGGTGGACTTCAGGAAGTCGAGGTAGATTTGCTTTCCAGTCTGTTCTGAGGAGAGGCGCCTGACGACGAGTACGAGTTCTCTGCCCCAGATGGGGCCACCGTTCCAACTGTTCGGTGGCGGGGGTGTTCGGCAAGCGCGGGCGACTGACTGGGCGATGTGGGCCTGGGTTGAGGCGGCAAAGATATCGACGTTGGGGGCGAGATGCAACGGTGCTGCGATGGGCTGGGCCAGGGCAGTGCCTACAACCAGCGATAGGCAAAGAAATCTGTGAAACATCAATCAATACTATAGCGACAAGCAGACAACACTTGGGGGGTGATCGAAACTTGAATTCCGAAGTTGAACAAGTCTGATAGTCAACTGTGACGCGGACACTCGTGTTCTCCGCGTCGCCACTCTTGCCGACCATCTTCGGCGTGTGCCGGGTGTGAAGCGCGATCTAGCCGCTAAAACGGCAGGAAACTCCAATAGCCCGTGGCGGCTGGCGGATTCGCCAGGACCATAAGGCATTGCCTGATGCTAATTTCGACTCGATGGGGATTCCGCGATTGACTGTTCAATGATCGCTTAACACGCCGAACCCCCGGACCCGCATGTCCGGTAGTGTGGGAGGGGAGGAGCAGTGAGGCTTCCCCCCAATCCCGCCCAGGCATTTACGAATTGGTGCGAATCCGAGAGTACCGAAATTTAGGTCACTGAGCAACTTAGGAATTCAGGCGAATGCACCTTTAGAGGCGGCAAGATTAGCCGGCTCACTCGAAGTGGCCGTACGCTTCCCACTTCTTCGTGAGCTTCTGGCCAGACTTGGGAGTGTTGGCTCACGTTACAACTGTGACGTGAATGATCGAGTTCGCTCCCTAGGGAAGTTGGGTGCATTCAATCATCGATACAAACGAATACACTCCATGCGGGTGTATTCGTGTGAAGCCTTCTGACTTGAACGGATCCTGTTTTTCGAGCTAGTTGGCTTCGGCCACAAAGAGGGAATTTGGCGGTTTGCGGAAAGCGCTGAACGCTAAAACCTCGCAGCCATCATTTTAAAAAGTGCAAACCTAAAACAGGCGCTCCTGCTTGCGCAAGTTTCCGAACGTCCCGATATTCGCCACGGCAAACGAAACTAAATATTGATTTTCATTTCTCGTTCCAAAGCTAAATCTACGCCATTGAACCGATAGTCCACAGCAATCTGAGTTGTAGCTAACCTGCGTCACGGCGAACTGCAAAATCCCCTGGCGATAATCGTATACCATGTTGAATCCGGCGTTCCAGCCCTTGTGCTGCTCATTTCCCCACCCAACGCGGCCCAATAACTGGTTCGCCTCAGGCGACAGCAACGGAATCTTCGCCACTTTATTATGCCCGATGGCGGCAAACCACTGGCCTTTGCGAGTGTCGGCGGTGAATGAAGAATTGGTCATCACACCTCGCAACGGATCATAATCGGCGCGCCACTCAATCCCGACGGCTGGAATTGGCTTCAGTCGAACCGCACTGACAATTGGAGAATAATTGCGGCGTTGATCGAGAAAGCCGTAAGCCGTCAGTTGAATCGTACTCGTCAATACATTCCGCTGCCCAACGGCAAGTGCGCCGCCAAAATCGGGATCGAAGTACCGCCGCTGCATCACTTGCCAGCTCAGCACCTCCTCCACTTGTCCGCCGCTGCGCTTGGCAAAGAATCGATTCGTGATATTGATCTCAATCTCTTTCGTATTGCTAATCAGTTCTAATTGATCAAAGCGAATCACCTGATCGAAATTTTGAATCCCACTGGCGTATCGGAAAGATGCCCTTGGTTCGATGACATGCTTCAACTTTTCACCAAGCCATTTCGGTGCATCATAAGTACGTTCGATTGAAGGCGGAATCAGGTCAAAACCGAATTCGATGGAAGTCTGGTCCAGATTTTGGCCTGTCACACGCGTTCCGGTTAAATCGCGGCGTTCACCGTAGTGCGTTTCTCGAGCCGAAAATGATGGAATTAAATTCCAACCCTTTATATGGATAGCAGTCATTATACGAGGTGCTACATCAAGTCGGTCCATCATTTGACGGGTTTCGAATAATGGCTGCTTCCGGCGCATAAATGATGCTGAAGACTCAAAGGAGAGCCAGATTGGAACAGAATCGCTAATCTGTTTGTCTCGGGAATTAAATTCAAAACTGGGGAGCTTGCGAATCACGATTTGATCGTCAGGGAGTGTGCTTTGAAACACCTGATGCCGCGACATAACCGTATGGAATGAGTAATTTGACCAGTTTTTTGTCAAGAAACCGATTGCATTATTCTCAGAATAGATCGCTTCGTTGAAGCTTTGGGAAAATGCCTGCCTGTAAGTGAAGGAACTAAGGTAGTTAGCATTGATCTTTCCCTCGAAGCCCCACTTCAGTTCATCGGCTCTTCCGGTGAGAGCCAACAGATAGCCGCCTTGCTTTAGCCGAGTGCGATCTTCCTGTAGCTGGCCGCGATCCTTAATCCCTTCCATGATAAAGTTAAAGTCAGTATTATCATTGGGTCGGCCACGAAAGTCAACGTGATGCCTTAGACCACGTTGGGTATACAAATTGGCGCGGTAGGCAAGGTCAAAACTGCGATTAATCGCCCAGAAATAGCCGACATTTACGGTCTTGCCAAAACGACTGCTCAATCCTGCGCTTGGGGTAAGCAGGCCGCTGCGGCGTGGAAGCTTTTCGAGCGACTTGTAGAAAACCGGAGTGTAGAACAATGGAAAGCGGGTGAACTTGAAGGTAGATCTGTAGGCGAGGGCGCGGTCTCCGGGAATAATATCGAATTTCGGTCCGGTTAAACGCCACCAAGGTTTGGGAATTTTACAGTTAGTGATGAAGCCGTCATAAAGTATATAGCGATCCTTGATCTTTTCGGCCCAATTCCCTTGAAATACAAAGGGGTTAGTGGATGAAAGCACACCCCGTCTAGCCTCAATTCTGGCTGGAGCAGTGCCCTTAACGGCGTAGAACTTTCCCGTTTGCTCTTCCATGTTGTATTCAACGATATCAGCGTGCAATTCCTCGCCACCGTCGAAATTCTGGAAGTAGACGTTGCCTCGGGCTTCAGCAATATGGGTATCGTCGTCATAATCCACCTCATCGGCCTTCAGCAAAAACTCGGTTGTTTCAATCTCAACCTTTCCACGAAGTTTTCGGAGCGTGCCTTCTGATTCCTGGGTAATTGCTTGGATCAGGATCTCATTAGCAGCAGGAGGATTGGTTCGTTTCACGCTAACGCGCTTTCGGGGAACTGCGGCGATGGGTGCATCGGGGCGAACCGGACCTGAGAGCGGTCCACGAAATTGTCCCAGGAGGGTAGAGGCTAAGAATAAACTTACCCACAATAGCCTGTAGCCCACGGCGGATGATGCCGATATATTGCGTATGGACCCAGAGACATAGTACTTGGGTAACGATTTTTCGTGACACTTAACCTTAAATATGTTATTAAATATACTGGGGCGAAACAAACTAAAGTACTTACAGCCCTGTAGAAAAGAACGTAGGTGAGTGGGCATGATCGGTGCTAACGGCGAATGGTTCAATCGAAAACCGTAGCATGGAAATAGCGCCAAGGGCAACAGGCAGGAAGTAAAGAAACGGTTGGCCAGTTGCAAAAGTTAAGAAGGGGACCAAAAATTTTATGATCTGTGACTACTGCAGAACAACCAATTCGGAAACCGATCACCGTTGCCGTCGCTGCCAGCGGCGGTTGGGTAGCTTTGCCACGATGGCTTCAGCTTCAACGTCTTCCTACCCGGTTAGCCGTCAGGCGACCGCAGTTGCTTACCAACCCGATTATGAACCTGTAGCGAAAGTTCAGGCTGCGAAAGCGCCTGTGTTTGAATCATTCCGGGGTGACCGGCCAGCCGGCAGCCCTTCAACGCCGGCCCATCAGGAAGCAATGCAGAGTGTGATGTTTGCAATTCGCAACGCCACCAAGATCGTTTCCATTGATGGCAGTTCTGATGCACCGCAAAAGACGGCTGCCGCTCCGAAGGCAACGAAGACCAAGACCAATTCCAATCCCAATTCCAAGCCGGCACAAGCCTTCCATCAGGGTGTGCTTGATATTTTCGAGCAGCCCAACAACGACTTCCGTCAGGTGCAAAGCGAAATCCGGCGGCAAATCTATTGCGAGGATCGCGTCTCCTCAATCCAACACCGTGCCGCTGCAGCTGCCGTTGATTTTTCGTTTATCGTGCTGGCGATGGCGCTTTTTGCCTTCCCGTTTGTTTACGGCGGTGGCGAGGTTTCTCTCGATAACCCACTGAATAAAATCATGTTCGGTGCACTATTCGTGATGATCCCACTGCTCTACAAACTGTTTTGGGCCTTCGCCGGTGCAGATTCTCCGGGAGCAGTCATCGTTGGGCTCCGCCTTACCGATTTCGACGGACGCCGCCCAGGCCGCGCCGTACGGATCCACCGTGTTGTTTGGAGTGGTGTCAGCACCTTCTCAGCGTTCCTTGGTGTTGCCTGGATTCTCTTCGATGAAGAATCACTCTCCTGGCACGATCACATTACGCGAACCTTCCTCACCGCAGAACGGGTGAAGACAAGGCAAGCAGCACATACAGGCCGCTTGGTAGACGCTTGGGTCAACTAAGCCAACACCCAAAATGAGCGTATAGTAGAAGTAGAACGCTCGTATGCCCTTTGCTTCCATTCCTGAGGCCGTAGAAGATTTCCGTCAAGGAAAGATGGTTGTCGTCGTTGATGACGAAGACCGCGAAAATGAAGGCGATCTCACAGTCGCTGCAGATCTGATCACCCCGGAAATCGTAAATTTTATGGCTGTTCATGGCCGTGGATTGATATGTCTGGCCATCAGCCCTGACATATGCGATCACCTCAATCTGCCGCTGGTGACGCACAACAACACATCGCAATTTGGTACCGCATTTTGTGAATCGATCGATGCCGTTGAAGGCGTGACCACTGGCATTTCTGCCGCTGACCGGGCTCTTACGATTCAGGCCGTTATGAATCCTTACGCCAAGCCGAGCGACTTGGCACGCCCAGGACACATGTTTCCTCTGCGTGCTCGCGAAGGTGGCGTGTTGGTCCGCGCAGGCCAAACCGAGGCCGCAGTGGATCTCGCTCGCCTTGCCGGTCTGGCACCGGGTGGAGTAATCTGCGAGATCATGAAAGAAGATGGCACCATGGCTCGGGTGCCCGATCTTGTCGATTACTGCAAGATCCACAATTTGAAGATGATCTCGGTGGCGGCGCTGATTCGCTATCGGCTGGAAACCGAACGCTTCCTTCGCCGAAAAGCGGAAGGAACTATCGATACAGCCTACGGTACGTTTCGTACCATTGCTTACGAAAGCCCGATCGCTCCCGAATCGCACTTAGCTCTTGTGATGGGTGACATTACGAGCAAACAAAATATACTTGTGCGAATGCATTCTCATTGCGTGTTCGGCGATGTTTTCCATTCCTTGCTGTGCGAGTGCCACGATATCCTCGAAGGTTCGATGCAAGCGATTGCGGCCGAAGGTGCGGGAGCTATTGTCTACCTCCATCAGACAGGCTCTGGTTATCGAGTATTCAAACAGCCGGAAGGACCGGCTCAACTGGCATCGGTCCACACACAGCCGGCGCCGTCAGACAATCATCAGAGGATTTTGCAACATGAGGCAGGCATCGGCGCTCAAATTTTGAGCGACCTCGGTTTGCACAAAATCCGGCTGCTGACGAACCACCCGCGTAAGGTGGTTGGGCTGGAAGGATACGGCGTCGAAATCGTCGAACAAGTTGCTGTAAGGAAAAAGGAACTTTCACACCTCCGCTAACGTTAATCAGGGCGAAGGAATTAATCTACATGCGAATTGCACTTATCCCCGCCCTGCTTGCCGCCGCTGCCACTTCGGCATTTTGCTCCGACCCTGAGCTGATGAATCTGGTGATGACCGACGCCCATGTTGTAGCTGGCATCAATGTCCAAAATGCCCGCAACACAACTTTCGGGCGCTTCGTCCTGGACCGTATGCAGACCGACGACAAGGGCTTGTCAAAACTGGCGGAAACCACAGGATTTGACCCACGGCGTGATTTGGACGAGATCATGCTCGCCTCCACCTCTGACTTTGCTAACAAGTCAGCCAAGGGTATCGCTCTGGTTCGTGGCCGCTTCGATCAAAGCAAAATCGCCACAGCAGTGAAAACGATGGGGCCGACACAGATTGAACGTCGCGCCGGGTTTGACATTTATACTTCAAAGGCTGGTAATTCCGAAAACGCGTTTGTATTCCTCACCCCAAGTCTTGCCGCTGCCGGCGACTTGGCTTCGGTCCGCGAAACTGTCGACCGCAAAGCGGCCGGCAAGAGCATGAATCCGGAAACGGCAAAGCGTGTGCAAACCTTAAGCGCCGCAAACGATGTCTGGATGTTGAGCACGGTTCAAATTTCGTCATTCGCCGGTCCGGTTCCAATGGCTGCCGCCTCGGGCTCCCCGATGCACGGTTTCCTCAGCGATGGCATTTTCCGATCGCTTGATCAAGCCGCAATGGGATTTCACTTCGGTCCTGGCTCTGTTGAGATGAATCTGGAAACTGTTTCTAAAACTGAGAAGGATGCCACAGCCTTGGCCGATGTTGTGCGGCTGGTGGCAAATCTGGTTCAGATGCAGCGCGACAACAAAGACATGGCCCAACTTGCCGCGGCGCTTGAGGCAATGCAACTCAGCCAACAGGCGAAGAACGTAAGCTTGAAACTAGCCATCCCACAATCTGAAATCGAAAGGATGTTTGATCAGGGCAAGTCTGTAAAACGAATCTAGTTTGCCAATTTTAGCCGGGCGCGGGAAACTAGCTTATGGAAGATTTAAGCTACCCCATCGGCAAACCGCAATTTCGCGAAAACCTAACCGGCTCCGACCGGCAGGCATTGATTGCGGAGTTTGAGATTGCACCCGCTCAACTCCGCAAGGCCGTGGACGGGTTAACCGACGCACAGGTTGATACGCCTTATAGACCGAATGGTTGGACGATCCGCCAAGGCTGCCATCATCTGCCTGATTCCCACTCCAACAGATACATTCGCACAAAGTTGACGCTCACCGAACACAGTCCCATCATCAAGCCGTACGACGAAAACGCGTGGGCTCATCTGGAAGATGCAAAGCTTCCCATTTCCCTGCCCCTGTCAAATATGGACGTTGTGCAGGCCCGCTGGGCGGCATTGTGGAAAACCGTCAAAGATGATCAGTGGCCCAGGACCTACATCCACCCGGAATTCAAAATCCATTACACGCTGGATTTTGTATTGCAGCTTTACACGTGGCACGGCAAGCAGCATATTGCGCACATTTCCGGGCTCAAGCAGCGGATGGGTTGGTAAGTTGGCCATCAACTTTTAGTGGGCTACCTTCAAATAAACGCACGATCTACATCGGAAATCTAACGCAACGCGAACTTATTTTTCTCACGTTTGCGCAAAAATTCAGACTTAACGAATATCATTGACATAGGACACTCCACAAACTTCACGGCATCCTCCAGCTTTGGTGGCTTTTGTTGCCTTATCCGCGTTTATCAGCGTTCATCGGCGGCCATAAATTTTCCCCTTTTCGGAGGAGGCAAAAAGTCATGGCCGCTGATAAACGCCGATGAACTCAGATAAACATAAATCTTCAATCCTTGGGACACTCCACAAACTTCACGGCATCCTCCAGCTTTGGTGGCTTTTGTTGCCTTATCCGCGTTTATCTGCGTTTATCGGCGGCCATAAATTTTCCCATTTACGCAGGAGGCAAAAAGTTACGGACCGCTGATAAACGCCGATGAACTCAGATAAACATAAATCTTCAATCCTTGGGACACTCCAAGAACTTCGCCGCATTGTCCCACTTTGGAGGCTTTTCTTGCCTTATCCGCATTTAACAGCGTTCATCGGCGGCCATAAATTTTCCCATTTACGGAACAGGCAAAAAGTTACAGCCGCCGATTCAGGTAGGTTGAATTACTCTTTTTCTTCGACAGGGTTATCGAGCAAACGCATCCCTTCGAATGCTGAAGGGCCTATCAGGCCAGCCTTGCTATAGACGAACAACTTCTCGCGGCTATCTTCAATATCGAGGTTACGCATGGTGAGTTGACCGATGCGATCCTGCGGCGTGAACGCACCTTCGTGCTTCTCCATGGTGAGTCGTTCCGGCTTATAAGTGAGGTTCGGACTCTTTGTATCGAGGATCGAATAATCGTTTCCACGGCGTAATTCAATCGAGACTTCACCTGTAATCGCTTTGGCCACCCAACGCTGCAACGTTTCGCGCAGCATCATTGCTTGTGGATCAAACCAGCGGCCTTCATACAGCAGCCGGCCAAGGCGACGGCCCATGCTGTGATACTGATCCATGGTGCCTTCGTTATGAATGCCGCTGATCAGGCGTTCATAAGCAATATAAAACAATGCCATGGCAGGGGCTTCGTAAATGCCGCGGCTTTTTGCTTCGATAATCCGATTTTCGATCTGGTCGGACATCCCGAGCCCGTGCCGTCCGCCAATGGCATTCGCATCAAGCACCATATCCACAGCCGTTTCGTACGTTTTTCCGTTAATGGCAACGGGCAGGCCGGCTTCAAAAGTGACGGTAACGGTTTCAGCTTTGATGTCGACATCGTCACGCCAGAACGCTTTGCCCATGATCGGCTCAACGATCTTGATACCGTTTTGGAGGAACTCAAGGTCTTTGGCTTCGTGTGTTGCGCCCCAGATATTGGAGTCGGTGGAGTAGGCCTTCTCCTTGCTCATTTTGTAATTGAGGTTGGCTTTTTCGAGCAGTTCCGACATCTCTTTGCGGCCACCGAGTTCGTCGATAAAGAGCTGGTCGAGCCACGGTTTGTAGATGCGCAATTTCGGGTTAACCATCAGCCCATAGCGATAAAAGCGCTCGATGTCATTGCCCTTGTAGGTGGAGCCATCGCCCCAGATATTGACGGCATCTTCCTTCATGGCCCCGACGAGCATGGTGCCGGTGACAGCGCGGCCGATGGGGGTGGTATTGAAGTATGGGACGCCGGCAGTAGTGATATGGAAGGCACCGCATTGCAGGGCGGCAAGGCCTTCACGCACCAGTTGCGTGCGGCAATCGATGAGGCGCGCGAGTTCGGCTCCGTACTCGAGGGCTTTACGCGGGATGGAGTCGTAGTCGGTTTCGTCGGGCTGGCCGAGGTGGGCTGTGTAGCAGTAGGGAACGGCACCTTTTTGGCGCATCCAATAGATGGCCGCGGAGGTGTCGAGACCGCCGGAAAACGCGATTCCGACCTTTTCGCCGATGGGAAGCGATTGTAGAATTGTGCTCATAGAAAGGGTGCGGGCGGACGGTTCGGGCCCGAAGAACTATGGTAACGCATGAGGGGCTGGGTGAGGCTTCCGCCCCCACATTGAAAGGGTTGCTTGGGCCTTCATACAAGGCCTATGATCAAACAATGAAATATCCTGCCAGGAGCCTTCCCTATATTTATGACTGAACAGGAACTTCGACTTAAGCTGCGTGAAGAATCCAATCAGGTGGAATGGAAGTCAGGCGGCGATCCTGAAAAAATAGTCAAGACGTTAACCGCTTTTGCTAACGATTTTGAGAGTGCCGGGATTGGGTTTGTGTTTTGTGGTGTGGAGGAAACACGCGCTGACGATGGACAAATCGCCTCAAATATTGTGGGAATTACTTCGGGCGAATGCCAGAGAATCAAGGACCGAGTCTTCGAGTTGAGCAGAAGTTTGGCGAGCCCGCCGATAGCTCCACAGTTTGAAGTCGTTTCGATCGAAGGCAAGAATGTCCTGGTGATCCGGCTCACAGCCAGTAGTGAGGTTCATACTTTCAAGAAGGCAGTAGTTATACGGCTAGGGGATAAAGTTACTAGTGCAACCACGAAGCAGCTTGCTGACATGGCTCAAAAGAAAGCGAACCTCGATTGGCTAGATCAACCCTGCGATGGCGCGACTGAAGAGCACATTGATTTTTTTGCGCTCGAAGAGATTACCAAAGGTCAAGCTTTGCCGTTAGAAGGGGTACGACAGTATCTGCAGCCAGATTTCAAAATCTTCGGCAGTGCACCGGGGCTGTTCAAGCTAATTTCAAGCTCAACTGGAAGTAGCGCTGTGCCGAGCCGCTTTGCCATACTACTGATCGGGAAAGAACCGCACTACTTTTTGCAAGGTGCATTTGTTGCAGTGACTCACTTCCAGGGCGTGTCGAGAGCGGATAGGATATTTTCCTCCAATGAATTCTTTGGTCCGATACCGCGGTTGTTTCGACAGGTAATGGGAGTGTTTGAATCGGAATCGAGCGTGATCACCAACAAGTCCGATCCCATGATTGTTTCGCAGAATCACAAGCGTTATTCACTCGATGCACTGCGCGAGTTACTTGTGAATGCCCTTGTTCATCGCGACTACCAAGTTCCACAATCAACGAAAATCTACATTTTTCAAGATCGCATTGAGTTCGAGAGCCCTGGAGGCAGCAGCGTGGGCGTTGACGCTGCGAGTCAGGGCCGGAGTAACTGGCGTAATCCATTGCTTGCCCGATACCTTATAGAACTCGGTTTGGCCCAGGAGAGAGGCACGGGAATCCCCATCGCAAGAAGTGAGACCATTTCCGTCGCTGGTGTTGCTCCGGTATTTGAATCAGGTTCAATATTCAAAGTCACTGTGCCAGCCTATCAGCCCCCACCCCAGAATCAGAATCAGCTCGTTGAAGCGGTTAATCCAGAGTCAGGAGTTTTGTTGATATCAATTGGCCACGGTACCATAGACGCTGGTTTGGTTCGTAGATCTCGTGAAGAATTCCGGAACATGGCTAATGAAAGAATTCAGATGTACCACTATCCAGTCCTACTTACAGATGACCAGTGGCAGGAACAAATTCACAAACTTAGAAACTGGCTAAGAGACTCCATGGAAGATCCGAGATTTCAAGAGCTCCATTTGTTCTACCGCGGGCCAGTAGCATTGGGGCCGTTGATAGGGGCAATAGCAGTTGGACGCAAGCCACTCATTGTTTACTTTCACGACGAAGAGAGCAGCCAGTATCGCTTTGCCTACCGTATTGACCGAAGGTTG
>JBBRJC010000024.1:0-14938 GCA_038220135.1 Bryobacterales bacterium
GCCTGCATTTGGTTGTAAATTCTGTAATTTGTAGGTGACCAAGGATTTCTTACTCGGGGCTGTACTGGGTTCACCGAATCCAAATCCTTGGTCACCTACAAATTACAGAATTTACAACCAAATGCAGGCGTGGTTCGAAACAGAAGCCAACGGTGCAATTCGATACTATAGCTCACAGGGCAAAGCCGTAGCCGGCAATACTCCTCAACCTTGTGGCTTCTTGGCAGGAGCGATCCAGGGATTTGCTGTTGATAGTGAAGTGTCTTCAAATAACTGGAAACAAAAGCTTTCTACTGACGGCAAGTCTTTATTGCAGCTCAATAGTGCAAGGTTGGGAACATCCGGACAAGTTGTAAACAAATTTCTTAACTCACAAACCACACCCTGGATTTGGTCTGTGCTGTCTTTGAGTGCTGACGGCACAAATATTGGTCCCCTTACGCAAGGAGCGACTACAGATTCGCTTTCGATCTTCCCACAAAATGCTATTTACAGAAATTTGTCAAGGTTTGAAATATTTCCGGCAAGTCTCCCCGGGGCTTTTATGGTCTTGGGCGAAGTATATAGTTACCCATGGCAGAATTGAAACGTACAGATCTAGATTAAGGAGAAGAAGAATGAGACTGGTGATTGTTCCTTTTTTTGTAATAACAACATGCAGCTTGTACGCCCAAGACGAAATTGACAATTTGGTTTCGAGGTTACGATCAGGAGCGGATTTGCAGGCTGTATTATCTAGTGTCCAGAAAAATGATCTTCACGATCCGAGAATTTCACAAGCACTTGCGGATCTGTTCGACAGGACAACGGATCAGTTGGTCAGGTCCCGATTAGCGGTGTTGTTGATACAACGCAAAGATCCGAATCCCCGCTATTTTGCGGAATTGGAAAAGCCACTTTTGTCAATACTAGCCGTTGACCCTCCAGATTATGCAAGTGAGCCTGAAGAGTTCTTCGGCTGGTGTGCATCATTAAAGATAGCCTCGCAAGATTGTTTTGATAAGTATGTCATTTACCCTGCAAAGCCTTTGGCGGCTGCCTTCGTTAGTCACGACCAACGATTCGTTCCATTGTTCCAAAGATGTCTTGCAATAAAGATGGCGGCAGTCTGGAGACAATGCGCGGGTGGTCTTGCTCTTCTTGGTGACAAAGGGAGTATACCCGCAGTTACTAGGAAAATAGCCACTAGCAAAGACTTATCAACGATCATGATCTTAACCTTGTTCGACGATCCGCTGGCGGATCAAATCGCGCTGGATCTTGCGAAGCCAGATAAAATGACATTGGATTCAGTTCGACAACAATTTGCTTGGCGGGCCGACCAAAAGAAATTGAAAGACGCGAAGCCTCGATAAGGAATGTCCGGCATTCTGTCGGAAGTTACGCTCCCGGGTTTGCCAGAACGTGAAGCGGCGGCATGCCAGCCGCAGGCGATGCCGGGCGGTCCGTACGCGTAGTTTACGCTTCCTCATCTTTATTGAAAGACCCGACGACGCCAGTGGCAACCGCATGTTGGACGAGGGGAATACGTGCGCGTCGCAGTAGAGGTTGAGTGGTTGATTGCTGAAGTTACAGGACGACCGACTCCCTCGCGGTCGCGGCTCGGTCACGACCGGAGCATTCGTTCGTTTCTTTACCTTTTACCAATATTAATTGGCGGTAGGAACTTGTTCGGCGTGATCGACAATAAAAGTCTTAGCAACAGCTTGATCAGACGAAACAAGTTTCAGCCCTAGCTCCGTTTGCAACGCTTCAAACAAAGTGGGTGCGGAGTCTTCTCCTCGCCTCGGTCCTGCACCTGCTGCTCCGGCAGGGCCGCCGCCACCGCGTTCCCCATGTCCTGCGCCACCTTCAGCATGATTGCCGCCGGATGGTGAAACGCTCGCTGACCAGCGGAGAGAAATATCGTACTTGCCGGTTAGCATGGTCTGATCATCAACCGGCAGGCTAAGCTGGTCGGACAATATCTGAGCCAATTCCGCCGTGGTCTTATGGTCGCCGCGGTACATTGCTGTTCCGCCAAAATTCATCAGGCCGGCATGCTCGTGATTTTGCCCTTGCCCCTGAGCAGCACCATGTTGGCCAGCGGCGCCGTTCGGCCGTGCGCGTGCCATTTCCGTAGATTCCTTGAGTTTCGGGCCATTCTTGCCGACTACCAAATGGTACCCACGCATGGTCTTGTCTTTGAAGTGGTAGGTAAGGCCAAAGCGATCCTTCAGCAGGCCTTGCAACATTGCCTGAAAATCTTCCGAAGTTGTGCCGGCTGGAATTTTCGCCATTACGTCGAAAGTTCCATTTCCCAAAGATGTTTTCCCAGGAAGTTGATAGCTCTGAAGATCGAATGCCTTAGTAATCAAAGTTGCCAGCATGCAGTTGGTGCAACGAAACAAGCCAGGATTGGATAAATCGGGGGCACCGGTGCTGGATGCAAAATGAAAGCCGGTCTGGGGCGGATTGACGCGGATTGACGCGACCTCGAATTCCTTCTTTGGACGGTCACCTGGTGTTTGTGCGTAAGCCATGGCCAGCAGCACCGTCGAGACAATAGCGGTTCTCAAGATCATATCCACCTCACTGTGAAAGAGTGTATCACTACACTAAATACCGAGCCTGAACGTTTTGTTCCCGAGCAGCAGCTATTTTTTCCGCAGCTTTTGGCCGGCCTTTTCCACTTCACCCCAAACTCGCAGCAGATTGCCGCTCCACATTTTTCCTATCTGTTGTTCGGTAAAGGCGCGCCGCACCAGTTCCAGCGTGACATTGAAAGCTCTTGACTGGCACTGGGAATCTTGTGCGCTTATGCTATTGTGTCATTGTGCGAACCACTCTCGACATTTCAGATGAGGCCTATTACATCGCAAAGTCCATCGCCCGAGATCAGAACCGTAGCCTTGGGCGAGTTGTTGGCGACCTGATCATGTAATCGGCAAAAGGTGGGAAAGGCGCTTCAATTCAGATGAGTGATTACGGGTTCCCTACTTTTCGTTGCATCCATCCGGTGACTACAGAAGACGTCAAGGCCCTTGATGACGAAGAATAAAGTCTACCTGTTAGATGCAAACGTGCTGATTGCATTGGCAACACCCGAACACAGCTTGAACGCTCGCGCTGTGACATGGTTCCGCAAAGGGCACAGGTTTGCGACATGCCCCATTACTCAAGGTGCGCTTTTCCGTTTCCATCTACGTGCTGGCGTGGAGGCAACGGCAGAATCAGCGAAGCTGTTATTGAAATCAATTTCCGCTCTGCCGCGACATCAATTTTGGCCGGATGACGCCGCATATCTCGACATGCCAGCCAATGGAATAATCGGGCATAAGCAGGTCACTGACGTCTACCTTGTACTATTGGCGCAGAAACACGACGGCTCCTTGGCAACTCTGGACCAAGCCTTGGCGGCCATTCACGAGGGAACTACGCTGATTTAGCAGTTGCTCGATAGATCATCATCCGGTGGCCTTCCTGCTCGATGTCGAGAAATGCCCGCATTATCCTCATCAATCAGACTGCTGGCTTCAAAGCACCCCAACCAAAATAAAAGGGACAGGAGAAACGCCTCGGCGTCGCCTCCTGTCCCTTATTTTTAGAACAACTGAACTAGAACGACAAGCGCATGGAGAACTGCACTTGACGCGGGGTCCAGTAAGACTGCTGCAGCGACTGGATTCCGTCTGATGTATTCGGATTGAGACGGCCTTGAATATTCAAGGCATTGAAGGCATCGACGTTTACGCGCAACCTAAACCGCTCGGTGAGCGTGAAGGTCTTGTAAAGCGAGATGTCAGCAATGTAATTGAATGGTCCGTGCAGGATAGTTTGCGAATATGGATTCGCTCCCGACGGGCCGGGACTATAAGCGGTTACAACCGAGGTGCCGTTCTTTAGAGGGACAGACACATTGTTGTTACCGTAATTTGCAGTGCCAGGCGTGTTGTTGATTGGCGCGAGGTACGGCTGGTAATTCGCCGGCAATCCGGTCACACCGTTTTTAGCAGCATTAGCCACAGTTGGCGGGATGTAGCCGTTAAACCACAAATATGCCGGACGGCAAATGCCGCTGCGGCAATCGGTGATCGGTGCAGCATCCTTGTAAAGCTCGATCGGATTTGTAGCACCCCAGTTTCCAGCAGCAACCTGGAAGCCCTGTGCGACAACCTGTCCGGTGAAGGCTACTTGGAAACCACCAAAGATAGCATCCAGCGCGCGGTTGGAGTTACCCAGGAAACGCTTGCCTTTGCCAACCGGCAGATCCATGATTCCGTTGAAATTCACGCGATGCAAAGGAATAGCTGTATCAACGTGGTAGTTCTGATAACGGTTGAGTTCACGGCTCGGTTCAAGAAGTGTTCCCGTATTGAGATCCTTCGGAAGTACGCCGGGGGCATAGTTCGCTGCCGGATACAGCGTGTTATCGCGGAAGGTGTTACCACCAACGCGGAAGGCACGAGAGTACACGTAGAAGATTTGGTAGCCGACGCCCTTTTTGAAAGGACGCTGATAGTTGAGTTGCAGAGCGCTATCGTTGGACCAGCCAGTCTTCAAAGAGACGACGTTACCGCCCCAAGTTGTTTGATCGTAGGGACGGGTGGCCACGCCGGCAAGTGCGCCGGTTGGCGGGATCGTTCCTGTTGCCAGTTCCCACACGTAAGTGGAAGGTGCATTGTTGTATGAATAGTTTTGGTCAAGGTTCAAGCCATGCGTGAACACATAGCTGGCACGCAGGACTGAGCCATCGTGGAACGGTTGTTCAATGGTGAAGTTGGCTTCGCGGACGCGGGCCGGATCATATTTCGCTGCCAGGCTCATCACGCTGATACCAGGAAACAGTGCGTTAATCGAGTTGGTGTCAACCACATTGGTGCTGTTGCGGCCGGCAACGATGGATTGCGAAGACCGCAAAAGATAGTTGGGTAAACCATCTGGAGATTGCGTAGCTGATGTGTAGCTTTGCGTATAGTTGGCGGTAAATGGATAGGGCGAAGTGAGATAACGGACTGAGTTACGGATAGGCACCGGATAGATGTACTCACCGTAACCGGCGCGGATCACGGTACCCCAATTCTTGACTGGAGGCGTGTAGGCAAAGCCGAGGCGCGGCATGAAGTTCGCATTGCTGTTAAAAATGCCTGTCGATGGGATTCCAGCCTGTTCCGGAGTTTCAAACTTGGCACCCAAATTCTTCATGTTGGTAAGGATCGCTTGCGTGGTGAAGCCGTTTTCCACATAGGCATTCAGAGGCTTTGCAAGCACAATAGCTTTGTTCTTCAGATCGAAGGTAACGTTGTCATTGTCTTTGACCTTTGGTGCCGGATGCATTTCCACGCGCAGCCCGAGGTTGAGGGTGAGGCGCCGGCTGACACGGAAATTGTCTTGAATATAAAGACCGAGTTCCCGTAGGCGTGAATGGTTGAACGGAGCGTTCTTGCGTTGGCTATAGGAACTTGCAGCACCGAGGAAGAAATCCGCATCCTGGTAGCCTGTGTTCGGCTTGGCGCCATAATTAGCACCAGTGGTTGGATCGTAAACTGCGGTGGCCTGGTTGCTGAAAAGAATCTGGTCGGGCGAACGATCGGAAAGATAACCAAACCGTTCGTGACGGAAGCGTCCGCCGAAGGCCAACTGATGTTTGCCCCAGATTTTGTTCATGTTTTCGTCGATATTGGCAACCATCTGGCTCATACCGTAATACCACTGCGAACCGCCATAAGGCATGATCAGGTTCGAGCCGATTTCCGGGAAGCCGCCTTGGTTGAAGTTATTGGGAAGGCCCAAAATCTTTTCATAATTGGCGAGCGATACCTGGTTGCCTTGAACATACATCCGCTGCCATTGCTGGCTCAAGATGGTCTCGGAAAAGAAGGTTGGCGAAAACACGTGGGAAAACCCGAGTGCTCCACTGATAGTCTGGACAGGAATCGCCTGGTAGCCGGTCGCACCAGCGGGCAGTCCGCCGCCTTCGATATTGGCCGGAGAAGCTGACGGATAGTTGCGCAGTGCCTGCTGTTGTTGTTCGATATCGGTGAAGCGGAAGTACATGCGATTGTTCTGATTGAACACGTGATCAAGACGGGTGGTGAAATTGGGAACCGTCTGGGTAATCGGATTGATGTCGGTAATGTTGGAATTTACAAGCGGGTTGTCAGCGGTATGTGGCAGTGGCGTAGCGGCATACATTATTTTCGCCAGCGGGCTGATGCGGGCGATCGGAATCTGATTATTCGGGAATGGCAAGCGTTGCAAGGAACCAGCCTGCGTTGTGTTGGGATCGTGAATAATTTGCAGGATTCCGGCACCATTGATGAGTCCGCTGAAGTCGCCGTTGCGCATGGCCACCGTTGGCACTTTTACCAGTTGGTCCGACGATTGACGCAGAGAAAATCGCTCAAATGCAACGAAGAAGAACGACCTGTTTTTGCCATTATAAAGCTTGGGAATAAAGATGGGACCGCCGACGGAACCGCCGAATTCATTGCGGATCAGTTTCGGTGCTGAGAAGTTGGCCGGATTCTGACGCGCTCTAGCAACGCCGATTGCATTGTTGCGACCCGTTTCAAACAAGGAACCATGGACCGCATTCGTGCCCGACTTGGTGGTTAGAATGACGGTAGCCGGAGTTGCGAACTGTGCACCGGAATTGAGGGTTTCGAACTTGACTTCTTCAACTGCGTCCGGGTCAGGCAAGGTGGACTGAGCCGTATTACCTGCGCTGCCGAAATTGCGATTGGTCATGGGCGCCCCATCCTGAGAATATTCCATGCCTTCACCCATCACGCCGTTTGCGCGAGTACCGCCGGCTTCAACACCGGGTACTGTATTTTGGGCAAGGCCAAGAATGTTGCGGCCATTTTGCGGAAGTTGATCGATGCGGCGGGCGTCGAGTTGCGTGCTGATGGTGCCGCTGTCGTAGGTTATCTGTTGAACATCTCCGCCGACAACGGTAACCTGCTCGGCTACGTCGCCGACGGAAAGCTTGGGATTGAGAATTGCGTTCTGAGCATCCTGAAGCGTGAAGGTTGTTTGATACTTCTTCATTCCCGGGGCAGTGAAGGTAATGGTGTAGCTACCGGAAAACAGGCCTTGCACCGAATAGAAGCCGATGCCGTTAGCGGTAGTGCTATTTTTAACGCCAGTTTTATCATTTACTATATTTACGGTGCTTCCGGGCAACGAGGCCGCAGTCACGTCCTGAATGGTGCCTTGAATTGATCCGGCACCACTCTGGGCGAAGATATCGGTTGGCTGGAACAACGTTGCAGCCAGTAAGGCGACTAGAGCAACAGAGCTTTTTCGGCTCGGCATCGGGAGCCTACTTATTTCTAGAAAATTATACATCGTCACGTTCCTGTAAATGTTCGAGGGGGCACCAAGTCACTATCCGTGAACTATGGCTACACCATGTTTGTACGAATCAGGCTGCTCGCCAAGGCTGGAAATTCTTTGCCTGGCTTCCATATTTTATGTGTGGGCGAAACGAACCTGAAATTTAATGCTTGAGAAAGTATATAAGAAAACCAGACAGCAAGTACAACAATAAGCCCGACAGGAATGTTAACTTTTTCATCATCCCGCTTTAGTGGAAGCACAACGCTTTTGAGTTGCAACTTGCGCTTTAAAAAGAGACACTTCAGTTTAAGCCTCCTGTGAATCTTGCTCGCCGTTCCGCGCTCCTATGCCTGGCATTAGGGTGGAGTCTGTTTGCTCAAACAGAGCCAAAGGCGGCGGCCAAACCGATTCGCGTGCTGTTCATCGGCAACAGTTATACGTACTTTAACAATCTGCCAAAACTCATCGAGTCGATTGCTGAAAGTCAGAAAGATGGTCCACGCATCGAAACCAGCGTCTCCCTAAAAGGCGGAATGAGCCTCAAGTGGCATTGGGAAAATGGCAAAGCGGTGGAGGCCGTCCGCCGTGGCGGATGGGATTTTGTAGTGTTGCAGGAACACTCGTTGCTGGGCAAGGCCGTTCCTTCTGGCAGTGAACCGAAGGTGGATGGCCCCGATGCCTACTTTGAATTTGCTCAAAAATTTGACGCCGAAATCAAGAACGTTGGCGCAAAGACTATTTTGTACGCAACTTGGGCTCGCGACGGATTCCTCGAACTGCAGCGCCGCCTTGACGATGCGTTCACCCGACTGGCACAGAAAATAGACGCATCCATCGTGCCCGCCGGTTTAGCATGGACCGTTTCGCGGATTGAAGCACCGTCAATCAAATTGCACATGCCAGACCGCAGCCACCCCACCATGGCAGGTAGCTATTTAAATGCGCTGATTTTTTATCAATGCTTGACTGGCCGTGCCCCAGGAAATCCGCCTTCAATGATCATGGGCCTAAAATGGAACGACCCAGCAGTGGTGACACTCGTCAGTCTTCCCTTGAGCGATGCCAATGCGCTAAGTCAGATTGCCCAAAGAGTGGTAGCCCAGGAACCGCTTCGTCCGGGGAGGTGAAGTCCTACTCACTGCGATAGCGTGATTCAAGAAAAATAACCATTGCAGCGATGTCAGTACACGCCATGGTTCTGCCCCCAAATGACGTTTGGAAGTGCCAGGACGAAAGCGGCTGGAGATCGGTCAACTCATCCGCCAGATTATTGCATAACATTCGGGTTGCTCGCTTCAGGCAACCAGGATGTCTGTGTGAACAAAATCATCGCCAACAAAAAGCAGCGGCTCCCCAGCAAGGCGGGCCACGGAATAAGCCAAACAATCCCCGTAGTTCAAGTTCGCCTTTGAATGATAGCCTCGGCCGAAACGAAGGTAAGCGTCCGTCGCGATTGAATAGTGGGTTTCATTAAACTCAACGATTCTTGCGTCAATGCGTCTAAGGTAAGCCTCAAGAGTCGCACGCTGATCCTTACCGCTTACACGCGTCAACACGATGGCAGTCTCGACAAGAGTAGGTGCCCCAATCAATATCGTCGTCGCCTCGTCGATCTTCTGCTCTAGCGCTTGATACCCAACTTCTTCCTTAAAAATCGCAACAATTGCAGACGAATCCAGTACCACGCTTATATGCCGCCCGCCCCAAAGCCCAGAATATCATCCTCTTCTTCGCGGCTGAGCCGCTTCCCCCTTACTGCATCTGAAAGGGTCGCACGGAACTCGCGGAGGATGCTGGCGGCGCGCTCACTCCGTTTCTGTGGAACAGAAACCGCAATAAGCCGAGCCTTTCGCTCAAGGAGTGCCTGGCGGACCGCTTCTGTTTTCGATTCTTTTGCCAACACGGCCACTTCAGCCGCGAGCGTATCTACTTCTGGATTTTTTAGATTCAGAGCCATAACTCTACCCTTCCACCCAGCATTCTACCACAGCATCTGCGGACAAAAAAATACCGTTTCAATCACTTCGCCACCTTCAAAACATCTTCCAAAGTGTCCGCCAAAATAAAATTATCGAAGTAGATTGTGTCCACCGAAGCACGGTGCGGACTGCGATGAATTCCCGGCTGACAGAAGTATACGCTCTCAGCCCCTTTAGTCTTCAGCTTCTTGTCCAGCACCAACGTGCCATCAAACCAAAGCCGCGTATTCCCCTTTTCCTTATCCTCAGACCAATGGATGTGCATCGCCAACTGATGCCATTTGCCGATCGTAAAATCCGTTGCCCATTCAGTTCCATTGCGACCCAGATTCCCTGTGCCATACTTTATCTGCGTCCCCCCGCCTTCTTTCGGTTGCACCCACCAGGTCATCACATTGTTGTACCGCGGCGGCGGAGTGCCCTCCCAATAAAAGAAATTGTCCCGGTCCTTCGGCGCGTTGGCCATATACATATAGAAAGACATGTACGTGTCAGACCCTTCTTCCACCGTCACCTTCGGTCCACCAACCTGCACCCGCAACTGTTGGGCATTGAAAACGTCATCTTCGTGAATGGTGAACTTACCGGCGTACTTGCCCTGCTGAACAATGTCGGTAACCACCTGAACATTCCTAGGGGTAGCATTTTGGCCACGTGTTCCAGTTGCGCTCCACTCGCTCAGATCGCCTGTTTCGAAGTCGGCCTTGAACAAAACCTTCCCAAAGACAGAGCCGGCAACCAGGAATAAACCAACAGTCACCAGTGAATGCGTAGCCGGCACTTTCAACGTCATTTTCAAATTCTCCCCGGCTCCCAGTGTGCCACAGAGTTGAATAATGGAGCACCGAAAGCCAGTTGTTTTATACTCCATACATGAACAGACGTGAGTTTCTATCCATCTCGCCCGTCGGCTTGGGCGCAGTATTGGCAGGCGGCTCCGCTAGCGCCGCCCCATTCAGCTCAGGCCCGGAAAATAAGCGCGAACGCATGCTGCAGTGGCTTGCGGGCAAGACGGATCCCAACTACACGCCCGCCGCCTATTTCCTCCACTTTGGCCCTGACTTCAAGGCTGGTTCGGCAGCCGCTAAGCGCCACCTTGAATACTTCCGACAAACTGATATGGATTTCGTGAAAATCCAGTTTGAGCAAACCTATTCCCGCCAGGACTTTCTCCAAAAGCCGTCAGATTGGTCGAAATTGTCGCTCCGTAAAATTGATTTCTACGAACCCCTGATAGAGACCGTGCGCGAACTGGTCAAGACGTCGAAGAAGGATGCCCTGATCCTTATGACGCTCTACTCGCCCTTCATGTGCGCCGGTCACTGCGCCACCGCACCAGTTTTGCTGCGTCACATGAAAGAGGATCCCGAAGCGGTAAAGCGCGGACTGGAGATTCTCACCGAAAGCCAGCTCATCTTCGTCCGTGCCTGCATCAAGGCGGGCATTGATGGCTTTTATATGTCCACACAGGGATCAGAAGCCAAACGCTTCAGCTCTTCCAAAATTTTCGCCGATTACATCAAGCCCTCTGACCTTGTCGCCATGAAAGAGGTTAGCAAGAATTGCCCGTTCAACATCCTTCACGTATGCGACTACGTTGCGCCTTACGCAAATTATGATGCAGTTCGCGATTACCCGGGAAACATCGTCAACTGCAGCACCAGTCTGACAAATGGGAATCTGACTGGGCTAGAACTTTCCAAGTACTTCAAACGCCCGTTTATGGGCGGCATGGATGGCCATGGCATCCTGGCCACTGGGACACCGGAACAAGTGGAAGCTGAGATTAAGAGGGTAGTAAAAACGGCCCCACCGCAGTTCATTCTGGGCGCTGATTGCACGGTGGCAGGCGACACCGATTGGAACCGCCTCCGCCACGCTATTTCCGTAGCTCATCGAACGGGGCAGAAGAGCTAGCAGGAATCCGTGGCGGGTGCTCAAGCCCCGTCACGGTCTCCTTTGCGATCATTATGCGCGGAATCCAACCACCCGCTGCAGCGTGCCACTGACAAATACAACCCGATCAAAAACGATTGAGATAGCCGTACTGGCAATAGCTCCCACAGCCGCCGAATTGGCTGCTAACGCTAACTGAATATGGTGTGCACCGGGTACCGAGACGGGGCTAGTCACCGGGTGGTTCATAGTGTTGCTAATGGGTTGGTAGTCTATAACTTCAACGAAGAATGACTCGATCGCTTGAAGCTGAAGCTCTTGCTGGCCCAAAGGAAAGTTTCCATCAATTTGTAAGCTCATACTTTTTCTCCTGAATTTCTTTAGTCTTTGAGAATCCCTGCTTTCTTCGCTTCACGGAACAGTTTGGCTCGTGCATCGTCGCTCGTCAAAGAAGGCTCCTGGAGTGACCGGTATGCTCCGATCAATTCATCGTTACTGGAACTGACCGAAAGGGTTCCCACGACATTCATTGCCTTTAGGAATGCCACCGCATCGGCACGTTTTAGTGTTAATGCCTCTGCAAATCCCTTCGTTAGAGCTTCAAGCAAGTCACGCTCCTCGACGGTGACTTTAGAAACCACGCGCCGCTCAGCTACGGCTGCCGCACCTTGCGTTTCACCTAGTTCCTGAATCGCACCTTCGAGGGTTGTGCAGCCAAAGAGGTTTACCAGATCCACATAGGCGTCATACAACAGATACTCCTCCGCAGGAAGTGTGCGTTTCTTCTTAAGAACCCGATGTTGGCGATGTATACATGTATCCATCGCGCTTAGAATCGCGCCGGTAGTCTGGCTCCGGAATAGGTTCTTGTCGATAGAAAGGTGGGTACCAGTCAATCCCGTTGCAAGTGCACCGAGGATGGTCTTACCTCTTGCCCCATTGATGATTGGAACAGTCGTAGTAGCGGCGAGAGAAAGGGTTTCAAAAGCGATAGCGGTCAACGCTCGCCCAGTAGTTAGGGCCTGCCGAACAGCCGCATAGTGCGACATCACGGCACTTTCGGTGTAAGCAATTGCCAAATCACGCTTGAGCTTGGAGTTCTCGTCGGCAGTACGATTGGAAGCCGGAGGAGGAGGAGTTGGAAGGGGATTGGGAAAGGGAAATATAGGGTCGTCAGAAATCGCTTTAGTTACTGCTGTCTGCCACTGCGCGAGCGCATCCACGGTTTTAGGGGGAGCAAGCTTTACAGGTCTGCGTGCACTGCAGCCAGCTAGAGTTAGAGTTAGAATCAGAAGCAATCCAGTCGCACAGAATATTCTCATTAGGGGGTCTCCTTGCCATTCATCGTTCATGCCGTACCCAAGCCAGTTTAATTTCCAGCAAGTTAACTGACACTCTATTTGAGGAAGCGTGAACGCAAAACAAAAAGGGACATCGCGGCTAATATTTTTGAAGTAACCTGACCAAAATAAAAAAAGGGGCCGGACCGAAGTCCAACCCCACAGCTGACCGATGCAGATTCGACTACGCGCGGCGCTTGCTCACCACAAACAAGCCCACCAAACCTGCAGCCATCATTCCAAGCGATGCCGGTTCCGGTGTTGGGGCAGACGCTGATACGTTCGCCGTCAAAACATCGTTGCCGCATGTCGCTGATTCAAATTCCACCGTGAAATCGCTATTGAGCGATGCGCGAAACAGCGCATTCGTGTTCACCACAATCTTTGCGTCATATTCATAACCACCAAGATTCGTCGCCGTCACCGTGCCCGATCCAACTACCGTCGCGCCAACATTTGAAGCCCATACTGCCTGCGTCGGACGATAGCCAAATGAGGGATGATTCAACACCGTCTGCGCATCCAGCGAACTGGTGATTTTGTACAAAGTACCCTGCGTCAAGCCGCTATGGCTGCTCATCGCAACTGCAAACTTATCGGAACCAGCAGAGAAGAACAGATCGCCAACATTCAACGTCACTCCAGCCACGCTAAACGGCTGAAACGCGCCGCTCGAAAAACCTCCACCGTAGTTGAAGTCAATGTCGATCGTCAACTTGTTCGTTGTCGTATCGAAGTTGGAAAAAGTCAATTTATAAATGTCGAATTTAGCCGGATTACCAACCACATCGCCAGGTGTCGCGCCGGTAGCGTCGAAATAGGTTGAAGGGAAAGTTATCGCGAAACAAGGAGCACTGGCCAAAGCCAAAAAGGTGGTGAGTGAGAGGATCGTTTTCATTTCAGTTATGTCCTGAATGAAATATAAACGCTGAGGGCGCACGTACCCATAGCTAGGTAGTTTCAATTAGTTTGGTACCAACCAAGGTCACGGACCCTGTATCAGATCAGTACTATTTTGCCAAAATCCACGGAACCAATTGATAGAAAAAGAGTTGCAAATCGAACCAAGTAGTACTTTAAGCCATGCTGGCCCACCGTTAAAGCAGGTGGTAGATTTTGTTTGCGGCGTAGGAGCCCAGTACGGCTAGAACCAACATGTAGCTGAACTGCACGATAGGCCATTTCCAACCACCCGTCTCCCGTCGCACAATCGCCAGCGTTGAAAAACATTGAAGCGCGAATGCAAAAAAGATAAGCAGCGCAATCGCCCCACCCAAATCCAGTTCACTTTGCAACGCCTGCTGCAAATCAACCGATTCGTGACTCGCGTTTTCAACTCCGTAAAGGGTGCCCAATGTACCGACGATCACTTCACGCGCCACCAGCGATGAAATCAACCCAATGCCAATCTTCCAATTAAAACCAAGCGGCTTGATAGCCGGTTCAATAAAGTGGCCAAATTGACCAATCACACTGTTTTCAATCTTCGGAGGCGCCCCATTTTCCAGCGGAAAGTTCGACAGAAACCAGATCACCACCGACACCAATAAAATAATCGTACCCGCACGCTTCAGGAAGACAACAGATCGATCAATTAAGCGCATCATCAGTGATCGTGCGGACGGCAGCCGATATGGCGGCATTTCCAGCACAAACGGTGTACGCTCGCTCTTCAAAATGGACGACTTGAGCACACGCGCCGTCATCAAAGCCGCAGCGAAACCCAACACATAGAGACCCAACAAAACGGTCGCACGAAGGGTAAACAGAGTACCAATCACGGGACGGTCAGGAATGAAAGCAGCAATCAACAAAGCATAAACTGGGAGCCTGGCCGAACACGTCATAAAAGGGGCAATCAAAATGGTAGCCAGCCGGTCCCGCTTATTTTCAATCGTGCGGGCAGACATGATGGCGGGCACCGCGCAGGCATAGGCGCTCAACAGCGGAATGAACGATTTACCTTGAAGCCCGAACACCCGCATCGTGCGGTCAGCAATCAGAGCAGCGCGAGCCAGATAACCGGAATCTTCCAGAATCCCAATAAAGAGGAACAAGAAAAGAATTTGAGGCAGAAAGATAACCACACTACCCACACCAGCCCAAATTCCATCAAGTAATAGGGACTTAAAAAATCCATTAGGCAAAACACTGGCGATTAAAATACCCAAATTCTTAATCCCAAATTTGAGGGCATCCATGATCGGCGGCGCAACGGTAAAGATCGATTGAAATACCGCGAGCACCACAAACAGGAAAATGAACGGCCCGGCAACCGGATGCAGAACCACCGAGTCGATTCGGCGCGTCCACAAAGGCGGGGCCGGCGCACGATAGCCGGACAGTACACTCATCCGCCCAGCCCATTCACGGGTCTGCGGCACATTTTGAAGAATTGGC
>JBBRJC010000025.1:0-14827 GCA_038220135.1 Bryobacterales bacterium
TTACCAATACCAGCCCGCCTTGATCCATTCCTGTAGCCGCTATCGGTTGTATCCGGGAAGTTCCTGTCGCAGAAAATGATCTAGCCTTTTGCCGCTTGCGCTACCGGGAGCCTTAATATCCACTCCTTACAGGAGTAGCACCGATGGCACGCAGCTTCGCTATATTTGCTGAGCCGCTTACCAATACCAGCCCGCCTTGATCCATTCCTCAATCCGCTATCGGTTGTATCCGGGAAGTTCCTGTTGCAGAAAATGATCGAGCCTTCTGCCGCTTGCGCTACCGGGAGCCACGGCTGGCACGCCGCTTCGCTATATTTGCTGAGCCGTTTACCAATACCAACCCCACCTTGATCCATTCCTGTAGCCGCTATCGGTTGTATCCGGGAAGTTCCTGTTGCAGAAAATGATCTAGCCTTTTGCCGCTTGCGCTACCAGGAGCCTTACAGAAGTAACACGGCTGGCACGTTGCTTCGCTATATTTGAAGAGTGATTCGATCCGCAATTGTTCCCGTAGCCGGGCATGGCACTCGCCTTTTGCCCGCAACTAAGTCCCAACCGAAAGAGATGCTGCCGGTTGGCCGCAAGCCGATCGTCCAATACGTGGCCGAGGAATTGGCCAGTAATGGTGTCAATCAGATCTTGTTTGTGACTGGCCGCAACAAGTCGTCAATCGAAAATCATTTTGATAGTGACCCTGAACTTTTGAAGGTCCTGGAAAACACTAATAAGACCGACCTGATCAACGAATTGAAATTCGAAAATCTGGAGGCGCATTTTTTCTATACACGGCAGCGGCAACAGAAAGGTTTGGGCGACGCCGTTCTATGTGCGGAGAACTTCGCCGGCGAATCGCCTTTCATTGTGGCCCTTGGCGATTCCATTCTGGGTATGAATGCCGAATCGAAAGCCGTCAGCCGTTTGTCGCAAGTGTTCACAGATATGCGCGCCAGTTGCGTTATCGCGGTTGAAGAGGTGCCGGCGGGTGAAGTTTGCCATTACGGTATCATCGATCCGGGTGAAGGCGAAGGCGACTGGGTGCGCATCAAAAATCTGGTGGAAAAGCCCAAAGTGAACGAAGCTCCAAGCCGTTGGGCCATTGCCGGGCGTTACGCTTTTTCACCCCTGATTTTCGATATGATCCGCCGCGTTCAGCCGGACAAGCGTGGCGAAATTCAATTGACCAATGCCATTCAACTATTGTGCGAAGAGGGCAAGCGCGTACTTGCCTTGAAGCTGCCCGCCGCCGACAAGCGTTACGATATTGGTAACTTTCCCAGCTACTTTGAAACCTTTGTGGAATTTGCATTGGCGGATCCACAATTTGGTGCCGACTTCCGCGACACTTTAAAACGGATTTTGGAGCGAAAGTAAATGCTGGCACAGGCGCGGGCAAGGCTGGTTTGGCCACTGCTTGCCGCGCTTGTGCTGCTCACACGGCTAAGCCATCTGGATATTGTCTGGGTGGAAGAAGGCTACCCGACTGCAGCGGCAATTCAAATGCTGGCGGGCAAAGTTCTTTATAAAGATTTCTGGTTCGACAAGCCTCCATTATTCCCAGCATCTTACCTACTTTGGGGCGCTTCTACAGGCGTCATGCTCCGCTTGGCCGGGACGGCTTTTGTGATGCTCGCGGCTTGGCTGCTCTATCGTTTTGCAAAGGCATTATGGGGAGAGCAGGAAGGACTGCTGGCTGCGGCGTTGCTGGTATTTTCACTCACCTTTTGGATACCTTCCGCAGTAATGGTGCTGGGGCCCGATTTGCTGATGATGGTCCCTCATATTGTGGCAGTCCATTGTGCGTGGAAAAAGCAGGCTCTGTTCAGCGGCTTGGCCTGTGGGATTGCTCTTGGCTTAAACGTAAAGGCCGTTTTTGTTGTGGCTTTGTGCGGTATGCTGCTGTTGCCCGAACTGCTGCTGTTCGGTTTTGGGTTGCTGGCTTCGACATCAATCTGGATTGTTTACCTTGCCGTTAGCGGTGCGTTGCCTGGCTATTGGCAACAAGTGTGGGCGTGGGGATTTTTGTATAGTGCCAATACATTTGGTGCCACGGAAGGGTTTGCTCGCACGGCAAGTTGGGCTGGTTTTCACGCCGCTCTGGTTGTGGGTACCACAGTAGCTCTTTGGAAGGAGAAGAACTGGCGATTGGCACTGTGGCTTGGGGTCTCTTTTGTGGCGGTCTGTGCTGGTTGGCGATTCTTTCCTCGCTACTATTTTCATCTGCTGCCAGCAGCTGCATTGCTGGGTGCGCGCGGCCTGATGCTGATGCCTGCCGGATGGCTGCGGCTGGGGACACTCGCATTGCTGTTGATTCCGGCTGTGCGCTTTGGTCCGCGCTATGTCTCGCTTGCCGCGGATTTAGGATCCAACCGGGAACATGATTGGCGTGATTTGGCGATGTCCAACGACACTCGTCATGCGGCGGCAATCATCCAATCGAAAACTCAGGACACGCTTCTGGTTTGGGGCTACCGTCCGGATCTTTTCGCCCTCACTCGCCTTGAAGCCGGCTCCCCGTTTCTTGATTCGCAACCCTTAACTGGAGTGATCGCTGACCGCCATCTGGCGTCGAGCGAATCGGCAGCACCTCAATTGGCGTCAGCCAACCGTGCAAAGCTGAGAGCGACAAAGCCCACCTGGATCGCCGACGGGCTGGGCAAGTACAATCCACAACTTGCAATAACAAATTTCGCGGATTTAGGGGAATGGCTGAAAGCTTATAAGCGCGATGGGGAAACCGATGGCTTTGTAATTTGGCACCGCATTGATTAGCAACCGTTTACTGGAGTGATTGCTGACCGCCATTTGGCGTCGAGCGAGTCGGCAGCATCTGAGTTAGCTTCAGCCAACCGTGCAAGGCTGACAAGCGACAAAGCCCACCTCGATCGCCGACGGTCTGGGCAAGTACAATCCACAACTTGCGATAACAAATTTCGCGGATTTAGGGGAATGGCTGAAAGCTTATAAGCGCGATGGGGAAACCGATGGCTTTGTAATTTGGCGCCGCATTGATTAGCAACCGTTAACTGGAGTGATTGCTGATCGCCATCTGGCGTCGAGCGAGTCGTTATCATCTGAGTTGGCTTCAGCCAACCGTGCAAGGCTGACAAGCGACAAAGCCCACCTGGATCGCCGACGGGCTGGGCAAGTACAATCCGCAACTTGCGAAAAACAGCCCGGTCCGTTTTCCTGCCCTGGCTCGAGGTCCACTATCCTGACTTGGCGACTCGATATGCCGACCGTTTTAGCGAATCGGCTTTCTTAAGCGGTGCATACCCGGCAGCGATCCGCGAGCGGATGAATCGGGTTCGGAACCGGTATGGCCTCAACGCCAGATTTTTCTAACTGCCGAAGCTCCCCCAACAACAACTTGACCTCTTCACTTGTTAATATAAAGTACTTGCTAATTTCCTGGATTTTGCGTTAGAATCGACCCATGGCGCGCACCGTCGAAATCCACGAGCATGCACTGGATCAGATTCGGTATATCCGGCAGGCAATGGAGCGAACTTCCGAGTTTACCGCTGTTCCTGGTTGGGGCGGCGTGGCCATGGGCGTCAGTGCGCTTATTGTTGCAACAATGGCCAGCATGCAACCTGATATTCGTACCTGGTTCCATTGGTGGGGTTACGAGTGTTTGTTTGGCATGTTGATTGGCGGATTCTCTGTTTGGAGAAAAGTGCGGGCGGGCGACGAATCAATTTATACCTCAGCCGGCCGGAAATTTCTGCTCAGTTTCGCGCCTCCGATCGCTGCCGGAGCTTTAATTAGCTACGTTCTTTACATCGCTCAAGTCCCTGGTTTGATGCCCGGAGTTTGGTTGCTTCTCTACGGAACGGCAGTGGTTGCGGCTGGAACATTTTCTGTAAAAATTGTGCCGCTAATGGGTTTCTCGTTTATGGCATTGGGTGCAATCGCCTTGTTTGTGCCTTTCTTCTGGGCAAACGTACTGCTGGCTATCGGCTTCGGTGGCTTGCACATTATTTTCGGCGCCTGGATCGCCAGAAGGTTCGGAGGTTAGGTTTTATGGCGCAACGCAGTTCTGCATTGGCAAGATTGCCCGCAGTTGTTCCTGTAGCGGTGGTACCTGGAAAGTATGCTTCCGATACGGCACAGCAGTTGGACCGGTTGATTCATGAAAGAATGCGGTTGGGGATTATCAGCGCCCTGGCAGCTAACGAAGTTCTTACTTTTAGGGAATTGAAAAATCTGCTGGCTACCACCGATGGCAATGTCAGTGTACATTCACGAAAGCTGGAAGAGGCCGGCTACATCTCCTGTTCCAAGTCGTTTGAAGGCCGCATGCCGAAAACTGAATATCGGCTCACCGCACCCGGGCGCGCAGCGCTCGAAAAATATTTGAACCACCTCGAAGCTCTGCTTCAGGCTGTTCGCCCAAAATAAGTTCACAACCCCTAAGGCCCGGAAGCGGGCCTATTTTTACGCAAGGATGCTTTACAGTGGAAAGTACTTTACATATTGGAATCATCATGGATGGCAATGGACGCTGGGCTGAACGCCGCAGCATGCCGCGGGCAGCCGGCCATCGGGCAGGAGTAAAAGCGGTGCGGCGGATCGTGGAATGTGCGCCGGAAATGGGAGTGGGCATGCTCACGGTTTACGCCTTTTCAGCCGATAATTGGCGGCGGCCGGAAATTGAGGTGCGCTCGTTGATGCGGCTGCTGCAAACATTCCTCAGTCATGAAACCGAAAAGTGCCGCCGGCAAGGAGTACGGATTCAATTCGTAGGACGCCGCGATCGAATATCGTCGCATTTGCTCGAGTCCATGGAAAATGCAGAAAGCCGCACAGCACAATGCACCGCTTTCCATCTGCGCATTGCATTGGATTATTCGTCGCGTGACGCTTTGGTGGAGGCGGCCCGGCAGATGGCGGCAGAAAACCAATTTGACCGGGATGCAATGGCCAGGGCTTTGGGTGGGCGGGATATGGATCTTGTAATCCGGACTGCTTCGGAGCAGCGGCTAAGCGACTTCTTTTTGTGGGAAGCCGCTTACGCTGAGTTCTTTTTTACGGATACTTTGTGGCCTGATTTTGATCGAGCCGATCTGGCACAAGCTTTGACTGCATTCCACCAACGGACGCGAAAATTTGGGGGACTGGCTAAAATGGCCAGTTAGATGTCCAAATTACGAACATCCAGCGCGTTTTCTTCAATGAACTTGCGGCGCTGTTCCACATCTTCGCCCATCAGGGTTGAGAAGATCTGATCGCTCTCCACAAGGTCCTTCAAATCGACACGCAACAGCGTTCGCTTTTCCGGATTCATCGTCGTTTCCCACAACTGGTCGGCATTCATTTCGCCCAGCCCTTTGTAGCGCTGCACGTTCACATCTTTCATGCCCTCTTCACGGGCATATTGCAATAGTTCACGCCAGCCCACCAGCGTTTCCGTTTTCGTTTCACTCTTAGTCACAACAAAGGGCGGCCGGTTAAACTTCGCCAACTGTTTGGCCTGGGTACGCATACGGCGGAAGTCTGCACCGGTAGCAAAGTCAGCACTGATCGTACGAATCGCATTGGTTGGATCGGTATAAACCACCATCCAATTTCCATGCTCTTCGTCCTGCTTCAATTCTGCCTCTACCTTCAGTTCTTTCATCGCATTCAGTACGGGCTGGAAATTTGCCTGATCGATGAAGTCAGCCTTGGTGTCGATCTTCAGCGTAATATCTGTCAGCAATTCCACAACGCGCGGATCGCGCAGGCGCTTTTCGATTTTCTTGTACGCTTCCTGGAATTCATCCAGCGCGCCAAGGAAACCACGAAGCTCAGCACCCTGCAAGATCTCTTCGGGATTTTCAATTTTGACGATTAGATTTTCAGTCGCGCGCTTCAGAATTTCTTTCGTGAAGGCCTTGTCGTCTTTGATGTAATCCTCGCGCTTGCCCTTCTTCATGCGATAAAGCGGCGGCTGCGCAACAAACACGTGACCCTTGGTAATCAACTCCTGCATGTGGCGGAAGAAGAAGGTCAGCAGCAACGTACGAATGTGGCTGCCATCCACGTCTGCGTCGGTCATGATGATGATTTTGTGGTAACGCAGGCGCGTCATGTCGAAATCGTTATGACCAATACCAGTGCCGATAGCCGTGATCATATGCCGAATTTCGTCGTGGCCCAGCATCTTGTCGTAACGGGCTTTTTCCACGTTTAAAATCTTACCCTTCAAAGGCAAGATGGCCTGAAACTTACGATCGCGTCCGCTCTTTGCGGTGCCGCCTGCCGACTCACCTTCCACCAGGTAAATCTCGCACTTCTGGGGATCTTTTTCCTGACAATCGGAAAGCTTACCGGGCAACCCGCCGGAATCAAGCGCACCCTTACGGCGCGTTAAGTCGCGAGCTTTGCGAGCAGCTTCTCTCGCCCGTGATGCATCAATCGCCTTGCCGACGATTTTTTTCATGACTGCCTGATTTTTTTCAAAAAACTCGCCAAGCTTTTCGTTCACCAGCTGAACAATGTAGCCCTGAATATCGCTGTTCAGTTTGCCTTTGGTCTGGCCTTCAAACTGAGGTTGCGGCAACTTGACGCTAACCACCGCCGTCAAACCTTCCCGCACGTCATCCCCGGTCAAATTTTCTTTGACATCTTTGAACATGCCCGCCGACTGTCCATGCGCATTAATCGTTCGAGTCAGCGCGCTACGGAAGCCACTCAAGTGCGTTCCACCATCAACCGTGTTGATGTTGTTGGCGAAACTAAAAACGTTGTCGGTGTAGCCGTCGTTGTACTGCAGAGCAACTTCCATGGCGATTTTGCCGGTTGGCATATCACGCTCGCCTTCAATATAAATCGGCTTTTCGTGCAATACGCTTTTGGATTTGTTCAAATGCTTGATGAACTCTGCAATGCCGCCCTGGTAATGAAATTCGCTGCGCAGTGGCGGATCGACCCGTTCGTCGGTCAACACGATCATCAGCCCTTTGTTCAAAAATGCGAGCTGGCGAAGACGATTGGCGAGTGTATCGAAATTGTATTCACTGACCGTGAAAATTGTGGAATCGGGCCGGAACGTAATTTTTGTTCCGTGCTTCTTCGCCGCTTTGCCCGCACGCACGAGCGGAGCGAGCGGAGCGCCTTTGGAATACTCTTGCGTCCAGGTATAGCCTTCACGCCAAATTTCCAAATCGAATTTTTCCGACAATGCGTTAACGCAACTTACGCCCACGCCATGCAGGCCACCGGAAACTTTGTAAGTGTTGGAATCGAACTTGCCGCCGGCATGGAGCTTGGTCAAAACTACTTGTGCTGCGGAAACACCTTCTTCGGCGTGCATGTCCACAGGAATGCCGCGGCCATTATCTTCAACGGAGATCGAATTGTCGCTCAAAATAGCAACGGTGACGGTATCGCAATAGCCGGCTAGTGCTTCGTCAACGGAATTATCGACCACTTCCCAAACCAGGTGGTGCAGTCCCTGTTCACCAGTAGAGCCAATGTACATTGCAGGGCGAAGCCGAACCGCTTCCAACCCTTCCAAAACTTTGATGCTAGTCGAATCGTAATTCCCAGTCGGTGTGCTCAATGTAACTTCCTTAAATTTCAATCAACGGTTTTGCATGGGTGGGCTCGGCCGGAGGTCAAATCCTCATCGGCATGACAATGTAGCGGTAGGTGTAATTCACATCGCCGGCAGGCCGCAATTCACCAGCGGCGCCGCCATCTTTGAAGTGAAACGAAACTTCGGTTTCCGCTGTGGCGCGCAAAAAGTCCAGAATATATTGGCCGTTGAAGCCGATCTGAACACTGGGCCCATCGTAGCTGGCGGAAATTGTTTCTTCCGATTCGCCTGTTTCTGATAGCGACGAATGCAGCTTGAATTCGCCGTCACCAGTTGTGAGTTTGATGGCCTTCGAACGTTCATCGGCAAACTGCAGAACCCGTTCCAAAGAACCACGCAATTCATCGCGGCCAAGCACCAGCATGTTTGGCTGGTCTTTTGGTAAGACGCGTTCAAACTCTGGAAAGTTGCCAGTCAGTTTACGGCTGATCAGCAGGCGCTCGCCAAGCTGGAAGAACAGGTGATTATCGTCGCCTGAAAAAATCAGCTTTGCTTCATCGCCAGCGTCGGCTGCCATTTTCAGAATCTCGTTCATCGCCTTACGTGGTAAAAGCGCACGATAGGGAGCTTTCAAATTGGCCAGGTCAACTTTGTGTTCAACCAGCGCCAGCCGGTGACTGTCGGTTGAAACCATCACCATGCCATCGGGGCGAACCAGCAACAAAGCGCCGTTAAGCGTAAAGCGCGACTCTTCGGCTGAGATGGCAAAAATTGTTTTTGAAATCATCTGCGCCAGCGTCTTCACCGGAATTTCCGCCAGTGGTTCCGGCATAATCGGCAACTCAGGAAAACTCTCGCGGCTCATTCCGGCGATGCGCGTTTTGCTGCGGCCGCAGGTGATTGATGCCCACTGATTTTCGGCGAACTTGACGTTGATCTCTCCATCGGGGAGCAAACGCACGTAGTCCAAAAATTTCTTTGCGGGGATTGTTCCAGAGCCGCTTTTTTTGACCTTCGCCACACACGAGCAGCGAACGCCCAATTCCAAATCGGTGGCCGTTAAAATCAGCCTGTCCCCGTCGGCTTCCACCAGCACGTTGGACAGAATTGGGATCGTGGTTTTTTTCTCAACCACACCCTGCGACAAATTCAACTCGCGAACCAGATCCGCCTTGTTCACCGCGAATTCCATGCTGTTTCCTCTCTCTTCCTCTTGTTCCTACTCTTCTATAGAAATTGGTAATAAATATAACTACCGTAATCGTAGGAGCTGTGGAAAAGTTGATTTCTCTCTAAAGTATATAAAAAAAAGATGCTTGCTGTCACAACAACCGTTGAATTTCGCCTTGAGTAAGCTGCGGGAAACCCCAGAGCCCAAAGCTTCCACAGATTTCCGAAGAGGCTAAATAGCCCCTTCTGTGGAAATCTCAGTAAATCTAATGTATGGAATCAGATAGCCTGTGGATCAATCTGTTCAAATCTACGTCTTGTTGTCTTAATTGCTCAATCTTGTGAATCGAGTGTAAAACCGTTGTATGGTGCTTGCCACCGAACGCCCGCCCAATTTCAGGAAGCGAGGCCGGCGTCAAATCTTTCGCCAGGTACATTGCAACCTGCCGTGGATAACTGATCTGCCTTGCGTTCGTCTTTTGCTTGATCTGTGAAGCTGCCAGATTGAAGTGCTCAGCTACAGCCTTGATGATCGAATCGATTGAAATACGGCGGTCCTGGCCAGTCACAATGTGCTTAAGAACTTGCTGTGCCATTGCCAGGTTAATTGGACTGCCGGTTACCGAAGAATAGGCAGCCAGCTTCACCATTGCACCTTCCAATTCCCGAAGATTGCTCTTGGTCTTGGTTGCGATGAAATGCCGCACGTCTTCGGGGAGTTCAATGCCTTCAGCCTCTGCTTTTTTGTCCAAAATTGCGATTTTGGTTTCCAGATCCGGTGGCTGAACATCCACCATCAATCCCCACTCGAACCGGCTCCGTAATCGCTCCACCAACCCCGAGGTTTGCTTCGGTGCAGAGTCGCTTGAAAGCACGATCTGTTTTTGGTGATCGTATAGTTCATTGAAGGTATGGAAGAACTCTTCCTGTGTCCGTTCCTTGCCAGCCAAGATTTGGACATCATCCACTAGCAGTACATCTGCGGTCCGGTAATGTTGGTGAAATTCACGCATCCTGTCTGTGCGGATGCATTGAATCATTTCGTTCATGAAGCGTTCGCTTGAGGTATAGACAACCTTCATGCCAGCAAAATTTTCGATCAAAGCTCTGCCGATGGCGTGCATCAAATGGGTCTTGCCCATTCCCACACCGCCATAGATGAACAGTGGATTGTAGCTTTGCGAAGGCTTGCTGGCCACTGCACGGGCAGCGGCATTCGCAAATTGATTACAGCTCCCAACCACAAAATTGTCAAAAGTGTACTTGGCATGCAAATACGTGTTGGTGGGTTGAAATTGCAGGTCGTTGCCAGTGGCACTTGCCCCGTTGGCATGCTTCGCACGGTCCGTTGCAACTTCATACCGGATCTGTGGTACTTGTAGCCCTAACTTGGAAATTGCCTGCTTGACCCTCTCCGAATATTCCTTCTCCATCCAGGTACGTGTGTCGTCATTCGGCACCCGGACGAAAATTCCATTGCCATCTTGATGACTCAACTCCGTATCAGCAAGCCAATTTTGAAAACTCTCCTGGCTGATGCGCGTCGATATTTCTTGTTTTATTTGATCCCAGGTATTCATCCCATTCCAATTCTTACGGCGGTCGTTGAGCTCTTGCTCCGAGCTTCTATCTGCAAGGTGCGGTACCTGAATTTATGACCGGCAACAGAAAATAGGTTTCCCACAAGTTTTCCACATCCTGTGGAAAACAGTTGTTCGCTATGCTTACTACTTTTGTGAACGCCCCAATCCCTAGTTGCTCGGTGGCTTGTTGTGCTTGTCTAGGATAGCCGCCTTGCGAGGTTCAGTCTAACACAAGATTGGCCTTGTTTTACAACTGTTTATTGAGCTTATAAGTTGTTTATAATCAGTAATATAACATTTCTGTAGCAATATGTTTCCGTTTATTTGTCTTGTAAATACTATATTTGTAGTATTAAAGAATTGGGAAGTAGTTGACTTAGAAGGAGATAGCTTGCGGCGCTGGTTTTGGATCACCCGCCCGTGGATCATTTGCGTCTGAAATTTGACTTATGCGACTCTTCCAGGCACAATAGAAGAGTCTACCGCCTCACCTGAGGCCTTCCAAGCGGGAGTAACTCAGCTGGTAGAGTGCAACCTTGCCAAGGTTGATGTCGCCGGTTCGAATCCGGTCTCCCGCTCCATTAAGTAGTTCCCTACCCTTTTACCCAATTTGGATAACTTCTGAATTTGAATGTATGCATGGTTTCCCAGTGCGTAATTTCGATTCTGTTCCACGTTGCTCTTGCGAAATCATCAACATTGGAATGCTGTCCGAGCGGCTCGTCTTCAAATGCGACCAGTTTGCATGCCAGCAATGGTTCCGCGTTGGTAAGGGCATCGCTGATTTTATCGAATCCCGATAGAGCGTAAAAGATTCCGTCGGCGACGGCGATCTCCACCTTTTCGCGGGATGCGGTTGCTTGGTTCCCTGCCGGCTGCAGTCGCTTGGGTGAAATCCAATATTGCGGGGGGCTGGCTTTTTCTGCGGCCAGATTTGGAAGCAAACGATCAGCAATCGTTTCCGGAGTGACATCGGTGGTATCCAGCACGTGATCATAGTTTCGCCAGTTTTGGCAATCGATTTGATAAAGGCTCAGGTATCGCTCCCGTTCCGCTTTCTGACGGTCCAGGTTTTCCGAACTTGCTGCGTCAATGGATGCATGATTTTCGTCCGTTCGGCTGGCCGTGAAAACTCGTTCTGCCCCAACCCAAGGATCAACAATCAAATATAGCTTTTTCGACGACGGTACGAAATGCCATGCCAGACGGGAATCTATGAGCAGGCTTTTCTCTGACTTCGCCAATGTTTCCAAATACTGATCCACGTCGCGATCAATTTCCGGGTGCTGTTTGAGGTACTCGTTAAACTCGAGCACGGTCATGTTGTTTTCGATAGCCATTTTGCGGAGTATTCCGCCCGCTGAGATCACTTCCCATCCGGTGCGACTGCTGATCTCTCTGCATACGGCAGTTTTTCCGCTGCCGATTTGTCCGGCCACTGTAATCAATGAAGGTGCTGTCTGAGTCATGGAAATGGTTTTCGGGCGTAGTACGTTTAAGTTATAGATAGAAAACAACTTAGATATATATCTATAGCTAAGTATTTGACAAGGCTTGTCTGAATTGCATACTCTAGAAGCTAGGCTGCCGGCGTAGCTCAGTCGGTTAGAGCGACGGTCTCATAATCCGTAGGTCGGAGGTTCGAGTCCCCCCGCCGGCACCATTACTTCTTGCACCCTTAGCTACATGGGTGCTTCCCCTACAATTTGCGTATAGATTCGGTCGAGGTCGTCGGACGAGTAATAGTCAATTTCGATGCGGCCTTTGTTCGAGCCTTTTTCGACGATTCGAACCCGCGTGCCCAGGGTAGATTCCAGTTCCCGAATTGCGGCTTTCACATTAGGATCAACAATTACTTCTTCCATTGTTCTGATGGTTGAAGCATGACCCACCTTCTGCACCAACTGTTCAACCTGCCGGACGGAGAGTGCAGAGGCCGCTGCCTTTTCAGCCAGTTCACACTGCAACTCTTCGGTAGGCAATCCGAGAATTGCTCTAGCGTGACCCATCGAAAGTTTCTGTTCAGCCAGCAGGAGTTGGATGGAAGTTGGCAGACGTAGAAGGCGCAAGGTATTGGATACGGTGCTTCGATCCTTACCAGTCCGATTACCGATTTCTTCATGGCTCAGCCCGTGTTCTTGAGAAAGCTTTTCAAACGCCTGCGCCACTTCAATGGGATTCAGATCTTCCCGTTGTATATTTTCGATCAGGGTAATTTCCAAGAGTCTGTCTTCGGCAAAGTTCTGGACAACGACGGGAACCTTCTCTAACCCTGCAAGTTTCGATGCTCTCCAGCGGCGTTCTCCGGCAATCAATTGGAAGGTGCCATCATTTGCTTTACGAACTACAAGCGGTTGGATGATGCCATTGGCTTTGATGGATTGCGCCAGTTCGTCTAACTTTTCCTTTTGGAAGATGGTTCGGGGGTTCAGTGGGTTGGGCTGAATCTGATCGATGGGCAATTCTAAAAGCGCGTTGCTTGGTTCGGCCGATTCCGCTTGTGCTTGAACTGCCGTTGGAGGTGGTGCTACTGCCGAGGGAACATATCGCCCAGGCAGAAGCGAGGCGATTCCCTTACCCAGCGCCTTTCGTGGATTGTCGCTTGCGTTGCTCATTGACAATAATCTCCTTTGCCAGTTTCAAATAGCTTTCTGCGCCCTTCGATCGCATGTCATATAGAAGGATAGGTTTGCCATGACTTGGTGCTTCAGCCAGGCGAATATTTCGAGGAATGACGGTCTCGAATACTTCCCCTTGAAAGAATTCTTTCAAATCCTGGGCCACTTGGCGAGTCAGGCTGGTGCGGTCATCGTACATAGTAAGGACGATGCCTTCAATCATGAGATTGTGGGCAAATGATTCCTTGATCCGTTCGATGGTGTCCAGCAACTGCGAGATGCCTTCGAGGGCGAAGAATTCGCATTGGATCGGGATAAGAACTGCGTTTGCCGCAACGAGCGCGTTAAGAGTGAGCAAGTCGAGTGCGGGGGGGCAATCGATCAGGATGTAGTCGTAAGTTTCTCTGATCTTCTCTAGTGCAACTCGTAGTCGGTATTCCCGATTTTCCCACGAGACCATTTCAATATTTGCACCTACCAAGTTGCGGTCGGCTGGCAATATGCTGAGGCCATCGCAAATTGTTGGTTGAATTACTTCTTCGGCTTCCTTCTCTCCGACGAGGACGTTATATATGGTTGGATTGTCTGGATCTTTCGTGATCCCAAGTCCGGTTGTCGAATTACCCTGTGGGTCAATGTCGATCAAGAGCACCTTCAAATCACTGGCCGCAAGGGATGCGGCGAGATTGATTGCGGTGGTCGTCTTTCCCACGCCGCCCTTTTGGTTGGCGATGGCGATTACCTTCCCCAATGGTTAGCTCCTTTTTTCATTCTATGGTTAGTGTGCCACAAGTGACGTTTCACGTGGAACAGTTCCACGTGGAACATTCCACATTTGGTTCAAATCAGTTGAAAATATGGGGTTTCCAGAACATTCACGTTGCGTCATGTTTTGGGACTTGAGAACATTCATATGGCAACGCATGAAAGATCATAAAATTGGGGAGTTCGAGACGCTGCTAATGCTTCAGGGGGAGGAGAGATTTGGGGCCGCCGATAAACGCTGATAAACGCAGATAAGCCAACCAAGATTTCAGTTGCAGTAAACCATACGAAGTTTGAATGCTTTCCCAGATGTGGAAGCTTTCGAATATTGGTCCTTCCTCCTGATACACATCTTTAGAGGAGTGGTGTGCACTTACGATTTAGTCTCCACTAACCAAGCCTCAAAAAGGAAGTTTTTCGATCTGCGTCCAATAGTCCTTCATCTGACAGCCTTTGGTGAAACTCTTAGATGAGCCCATGTTCCACGTGGAAACAACAAATATTAGTTTGGAGAATAGTGTCGGGGCAAAAGGAGGGTCTGTTCCTGTTTCACGTGGAACACTGGAGGAGATCTTCAGGCCCCAGATAAACACCGATTGACTTGACAAGGAAAAGGATATTCTGTCCGGTGTAGATAAGAAAAATTTGAAGGCTGTTGAACAAATTCAAAAGTAAGCCCTACAACCTAAAACCAATTTTATAGACGAGGGCTCCACCAACCCAACCAATTCAAAAAGCAGCCGTTTTATCTGCGTTCATCCGCGTTTATCGGCGGCCAATAATCCTCCATCTGTCTTGTGAAGCTCTCAATCCATCCAACGTTCCACGTGGAACTGAAAACCATATTGGGAGGGGTTGATGTCCCAGACGAAAACAGACAAACAGGAATTCAGTGGTGCTTCAAGGGAGCAGGGAAGATATGGGTCCGCCGATAAACGCTGATAAACGCAGATAAGCCAACCAAGATTTCAGTTGCAGTAAAACCATACGAAGTTTGAATGCTTTCCCAGATGTGGAGGTTTTGAAATATCGGTCCTTCCTCCTGATACACATCTTTAGAGGAGTGGTGTGCACTTACGATTTAGTTTCCACCAACCAAACCTCAAAAAGGAAAGTTTTCGATCTGCGTCCAATGGTCCTTCATCTGACAGCCTTTGTTGAAACTCTTA